>CAZKQH010000031.1:0-12630 GCA_964554845.1 uncultured Rhodoluna sp.
TTAGGCTGACCGGCAAGGATTTCTCCGGGCGCAGAAACCTTCAGTTCGGTTGCTCCGTACTCGCGCTTACCTGTTTTATCTACCTGACCGCCGAGCAAGGATGCAAGGATTTGAAATCCGTAACAAATGCCAAGTATCGGAATTCCGAGTTCAAGAATTTTTGCATCTAACTGCGGGGAGCCCTCTTCGTAAACGCTTGCTGGTCCACCGGAAAGAATAATTGCCAAAGGATCTTTGGCTTTGATTTGATCGGCGGTTAGGGTGTGGTGAACAATTTCGGAGTAGACACCAGCTTCGCGCACGCGGCGAGCAATCAACTGTGCATACTGTGCACCGAAGTCAACTACCAGTACTGGCCGGTTAATTTCTCCCGTCCCATCCTGCGGCTTGCATTTGTTCGCTTGCTATCTTGGTGTAGCGACGCTCGGTATAGAAAGACAGGAAAGGCACAATTCCGCCAGCGGCGATAAACAAGAACCTTGAGAAATTCCAACGCATCAGAGTCCACATTCTAAAATCGGCAAACAGGTAAAGAACGTATAGCCAGCCGTGAACCACCAAAATGCCAACGGTTAGGTTGAGTCCGGTTTCTGGAAGTCCCTGTCCTTCGTTGACGTAGGGCTCTAAAGTCAGTAAACCGTTTGGACCAAAGGCCCAAAGCTCGAATCCCGTGAAGGCTCCAAAAGTCACATTCTCCAGGCGACGAAGTCCCCAGGTGAGCATAAGAAGAAGTAAGAAACCGCCGGTGATAAAGGAGGAGGCCTTGAAAAGCTTTAGAGCCTTGGCAATCGCGGGCAAAGAAGCGGGATCTAAAGGCCTGGGCATGCCTCAAGTTTACTGGCTTGGGAGCACCACAACTTTGATGGCCTCGCCCGACAGAACAGCCTCAATGCCCTTTTGGACATCTGCTAAACCAACCCGAGTGGTGATCAAATCTGCGACCTTGACCTTGCCTGAGGCAATCAGTGCAAGAGCCTGACGGTTGTGCGAAGGAGATGAGCCATTGGCACCCATGAGCATTAATTCTTTGTAGTGCACCAAGTTTGAATCAGCAGAAATCATCGGCTTGTCTTTTGGCAGTCCTCCAAAAAAGCTAATTCTTCCGCCAGGACGTGCCATCTCGATGGCCTGTTCTTGAGCCTGGCCGGAAGGGGCTGCGGTAATGATTACCGAAGGTCCCTTGCCATCAGTTTCAGCTTTGATAATCTCTGCCAAGTTTTCTGTGGACATATCGATTGCACGATCTGGCTTTACTACATCTGCCGAAAGTTTCAATCGTCCACCATTGATATCTGCAAGGAAGACTTTCTTAGCTCCAAGCGCACGAGCCAGACGAACGTGTAGGCAACCGATGGGACCTGCTCCCATCACTAGAACTTCATCGCCTTCACCGACGCGAACTAGTTCCTGGGCATTTAGTACGCAGGCTAATGGCTCAACTACCGATGCTTCTTCGTAGCTGACGCCTTCAGGAATATGGTTTAGCCCGTCAACTCGAATAACTTCGTTGGGCACGATCATATACTCGGCAAAACCACCTGGGAATTGATATCCCATGGAAAGCTGGTTGGGGCAAATTGTCATCTTGCCATCAAGGCAGGCCCAACAGGTTCCGCAAGGAATAGCAGCAATAACTTGAACGCGATCGCCTACCTTTACTGAATTAACATTGGCGCCAACAGACACTACTTCTCCGGCAATTTCGTGGCCGATGATTTGTGGTGGGGTAAGTCGTGGATGGCCGTGGTTATAAATCTTGGCATCTGTTCCGCAGGTCGCGCAGGCGTGAATGCGAAGCTTTACTTCATTAGCCCCAGCTTCTGGTTCTGGGACCTCTTCAACTTTTAGGTCCTGTGCCCCGCGGTAGATTGCTGCCTTCACGTTTGGTGTTGCCTTTCTAG
Organism: uncultured Rhodoluna sp.; assembly: GCA_964554845.1. GTDB lineage: Bacteria > Actinomycetota > Actinomycetes > Actinomycetales > Microbacteriaceae > Rhodoluna. Next base: position 1,902 of record CAZKQH010000031.1, read on the forward strand.
AGGTTGATTAGTTCAAGTAGTTCTGAAGTTGAAGCGCTCTCCATTAGGGTCTTGTAAGAGGTCGGATCCAAAAGCTTTTCAGCAAGATTGCCAAGTAGCTCTCCGTGCTCGTCCCCTTTGGCGGCAATCCCAATACAGAGCTTTACTTCCTCGCCATCCCAGTCCACTGGTTGTGAAAATCGAACAAATACCAGTTGAGCAAAGTTGACGTATTTCCTTGAAGCATCGGTTCCGTGGGGTAAAGATACCCCTTCACCCATGTAGGAAGAGATGATGTTCTCTCGCTCCCACATGGCATCGATGTATCCGCTCTCCACGGCCCCGAGGCTATGAAGTGTTTCTCCGCACAGACGTACGGCCTCCTCTCGCGAGGAGGCCGTAGCGCCTAAGCGAATTCCGGCCAACTGTAAAAAGTTAGTCATCCGAAATGGTGTCGCCATTCAAGATGGCGTCTACAACACCTTGGATGCGTGGATCACCCAGAAACATGTCAAAAACCACAACCGGGGTTTTTGGCATGGCCTGTTTGGCGCGCTGACTTAGACCGCGGTGACAAAGCACCACGTCTGGGTCCGCATCATCCAACTGGTTCACCGGTGAATGTGTAACTTCAACGCCATGAGCCTTAAGCTGCTTTGCCAATTGCTTGGCAATCATCACGCTTGAGCCCATGCCGGCTTCACACGCCACCACTAACTTTTTTACTTTTGCTCCGGAAATTGAAGACATGGCTTTTTCTAGCCCTTCTTCATCTTCTTTGATGCAGCTTGTGCTCCGGCTAGGTCAGCGTAGTCATCCTGAGACCCGGTCTTTAGTAAGAGCCATCCAACTGCCAATGAAACGGCAGTTGAAAGAGCAATTCCTAGCAATACTGAAACGAAGTCACCTGGAGGGGTAACTGCAAGCCAAGCAAAGATCGAACCTGGTGATGGTGTTGCTACCAGTCCCGCTCCTGTGACCATGAAGGTACCAACACCGGTGGCTCCACCAGCGATTGCAGCCAAGATCATCTTCGGCTTTAGTAGTACGTATGGGAAGTAGATCTCGTGGATTCCACCAAGGAAGTGGATCACGATTGCTCCCGGTACAGAACCGCGAAGAACCTTTGGACCTGCTAGCCAGAAGGCAAGCAAGATACCAAGACCTGGGCCTGGGTTGGTCTCAATCATGAACGCGATTGATTTGCCAGTTTCTGCAGCCTCAGCAACACCAAGTGGTGCCAATACTCCATGGTTTAGAGCATTGTTTAGGAACAGTACCTTGGCAGGCTCAACGAGGATTGAAACTAGTGGCAATAGCGAGCTATCCACTAGGAACTTCACTCCTGCGCCCAAGGTGTCTGAAATTACAGACACGGCTGGGCCGATTCCGTAGTAGCCACCGATAGCCAGTAGCATTCCGGAGATTCCAAGGCTGAAGTTTCCAATCAGCATCTCGAAACCAGCAGGGGTTACTGGGTCTAGGACATCGTCAATCTTCTTTAGAACCCATGCTGCCAAAGGACCCATAATCATGGCGCCAAGGAACATAGGGGCAGTTGAACCAACGATTACACCTACGGTTGCAACTGCACCAATAACGGCACCGCGCTGACCGTGAACCATACGACCACCGGTGTAGGCAATCAGGATAGGCAAAAGGTTAATAATCATTGGGCCAACCATGGAGGAAAGCTGCTCGTTAGGCAACCATCCGGTTGGGATAAACAGGGCTGTTAGCAAACCCCAGGCGATGAATGCTCCAATGTTTGGAATCACCATACCTGCAAGGTTTCCACCCAGCTTCTGGAGTGTGGCGCGCCACCCGGTGTGGGTGCCAGCTCCGCTTGGAATGTAACTACTCATTTAGTCGACTACCTCTCTGTAGCTATTTAGGTTGAGTTGCACTCATAACGACGATCTCGACCGGAACATTTACTTTCCCGGCTGCTACCTTCGTTCCCTCGAGTGCAAAAGCACTCGAAGCTTTTTTGACGGTTGTAATCATGCGAGTACAACCTCAATTCCTTTTTCAGTCAGCGAATCAACATGCGCTGGGTCAGCATCGACATCTGTAACTAAACGATCGATACTTTCAAATCCAGAAAAAATGGCCGAGTAACTGGAGCCAAACTTTGAGTTATCCGCAAGCACGATTGTCTCGGTTGCATTTTCAATCATCTTGCGCTTCACAGCCGCTTCGTCAGGATCGACTGTTGAAAAACCAGATTCCAAATCAATTCCGTTTGCACCTAAGAATGCAATCTGCGCTTTATAAGTTCTTAGATCTTCAACTGTCTTTGAACCTACTGCGCTCAATGTCGTTGATCGAACTCTTCCACTCAAAAAGAAAACTGGTGTGGTTGATTCTCCGATTCGACTTGCCAGAGTAATTGAGTTTGTGACAACCATCAGCTGCGGTCGGTTTCGAAGAAACTCTCCAAGGAATTCTGTCGTGGTGCCACCGTCAACAAATATGCAACCTTCTTCGGGAATGTATTGCGAGGCGATTTGAGCGATACGAAGTTTTTGCTCTGGGTTTCTACCCTGGCGCTCTGGAAAAGTGAATTCGTGTGAATAGCGACTGGCGGCGATTGCTCCACCGTGTACTCGACGAAGCAATCCTCTTCGCTGAAGCACATCTAGATCGCGCCTGACAGTTTCGACCGCAACATTTAGTTTTCCGGCAGCAGCGAGCGCATCAATTCGCCCATCGAGTTTTGACCACTCGATAAGTTGCATGCGACGTTCTTCTGCGAGCATCTGCATCCTGTCCGAATCTGCCTGTTTCTGTAGCTTTATGACTGATTTCCAGACAAAATAGCAGACTTTTGCGGCTATTTCTGCCAAATAGGCGATTTCGGGCTAAAAAAGTCTAAAAATTAAGCGGCTGTTTTTGTGGATTCCCGCAGTCTCTGGTCCTGAACCAGCCGCCACCACAAAAACACTGCAAAAACCCCGAAAAGAACCCATTCCACGGCATAGAAAAGGGTCAGCCAGTTCACGCTGGTACCCACCTGCTGGGCGGGTAAGTTGATCGAATCTAGCCCCAAACCAGGCTCGGCATCAAGCGCCAAAAAGCCAGCAAAGCTTTCCACCTGGTCGCTCGAGTAAAGGTTCACCAGCTGGGCTAAGGACAATGAACCCAAAAGGTAAGGCTTTGACTGATCTGGCAATTGCACCGGGGCTTCAGTCTGTAAATACCTGCCGGTGGATTCTAAAAATGCCTGCGGGAGCATCGAGGTTTGCAGTTCTTCTCTTGCAGCTTCAATTGTTTCTAGGCTTTCGGAAAAACCTATGGCAACAGTAAGCGATGCGGTTGTGTCGTTATCGGCAAGCAGTGCTCCGGAATTTGAAATCAACCAGTATCCAGAAATAACTTCGTCACCAGATTGCTGCAACCGATTTGAAACTATGTAAACGTTTGATTGATCAATCATTATGTTGGCAGAAACCAAAACGTTCGCAGCTTCTACTGAGAGAGCAGCGCCGGGGTCAGCTATTTGGTTTAGTACAAAGACCTGTTCGTTTTGGGGAGCGGGTTCAACAACAGTGAAGGTGCGATCTAGTTGCCATTGCCCGAGTAGTGCAAAAACTGCCGCCGAGGCCAAAGCAAAAAGCAATCCGAAAATCCACTTAGGTCTTCTCGCTACCGAAAAGAAAGTTGGGTTAGTCATTAGCTCTTGTGATATGGAGCCAGCACAACTTCGACCCGCTGGAATTCCTTCAGGTCTGAATAGCCGGTAGTTGCCATCGAACGAGCTAGTGCTCCAACGATGTTCGTCACACCGTCAGCAGAAGTTGATGGGCCGGTTAGAATCTGCTCGAGGCTTCCGTTGTGGCCAACCTGAACTCGGTTGCCGCGTGGCAGCTCCTGGTGATAAGCCTCTGCTCCCCAGTGCCAACCGCGACCGGGTGCATCTTTGGATCTGGAAAGAATCGAGCCAATCATCACAGCGTCTGCTCCGCAGGCAATTGCCTTGACGATATCTCCCGAGGTACCAAGTCCCCCGTCAGCAATTACGTGGACGTAGCGGCCACCGGATTCGTCCATGTAGTCGCGCCTAGCTCCTGCAACATCCGCCACGGCAGTGGCCATCGGGGCGTGGATGCCAAGTACGGCGCGGGTTGTGGTGGCCGCTCCGCCACCAAAACCGACCAGTACGCCGGCTGCGCCGGTTCTCATCAAGTCGGCGGAAACAGTTGTTCCACGAATCACAAAGATATCAACGCCAGCTTTTAGCACAACCTCTGCGAACTGCGCAGTGCGCTGCGGAGAAAGTGCCCCTGCAACAACACCTCCGCCGGCGCGAATCTGAGCGATGCGGTCGCGAATCAACTCGGGCTTAATTGGCTCCGAATAGATTTGCTGCATGCGAGTGGTTGCATCAACATCTGACAGCTTTGAGATTTCCTCAAGTAATTTTTCTGGATCGTCGTATCTAGTCCAAAGCCCTTCAAGATCTAGAACACCAAGACCTCCAAGCTTGCCCATTTCGATTGCGGTGGCAGGAGAAACGACCGAGTCCATTGGAGCTGCCAGAATCGGCATCTTGAATTCGTAAGCATCGATTGACCAATTGGTTGATACGTCTTTAGGGTCACGGGTTCTTCTCGTTGGAACAATCGCAACATCATCAAATGCGTAAGCGCGCTTGGCGCGCTTGTTTCTTCCAATTTCTATTTCAGTCATGGCTTTTTCCTAGCGAGTGCCGTAGTTGGGAGCCTCGATGGTCATCTGAACATCGTGAGGGTGAGACTCCTTGAGTCCTGCTGCGGTAATGCGAACAAACTTTCCCTTGAGCTGTAGCTCAGCGATGGTTTCGCCGCCGACGTAACCCATCGAAGCGCGAAGACCTCCAACAAGCTGGTGGGTCACAGATGCTACCGATCCGCGGTAAGGAACTCTTCCCTCGATTCCCTCTGGAACTAGCTTGTCTTCGCGCAGCACATCGTCCTGGAAGTAGCGGTCCTTTGAGTAGCTTCTGGCCTCGCCGCGGGACTGCATAGCTCCAAGGGAGCCCATGCCGCGGTAGGTCTTGTACTGCTTGCCGCCCACGAAGGTTATTTCCCCTGGGGCTTCGTCGGTGCCGGCCAATAGCGAGCCAAGCATCACGGCGTTGGCGCCGGCAACTAGGGCCTTTGGAATATCTCCCGAGTACTGCAATCCGCCGTCGGCAATGATTGGGACTCCGGCCGGTTTGCAGGCAAGGCTTGCCTGGTAGACAGCGGTGATTTGTGGAACGCCGACACCTGCCACAACACGAGTGGTGCAAATAGATCCTGGACCTACTCCAACCTTCACGCCATCTGCTCCAGCATCAACTAGTGCTTGTGCTCCTTCGCGGGTGGCAACGTTTCCACCGATGATGTCTACGTTCTTTGCGAATGGTTCTGCCTTTAGCTTTGCAACCATTTCCAAAACTGCTTTGTTGTGACCGTGAGCTGTGTCCACCACCAAGATATCTACGCCAGCATCTACCAGTGCCATGGATCTTTCCCAAGCATCTTGGCCAACGCCAACTGCAGCTGCCACAAGTAAGCGACCGCTGGAATCTTTTGATGCCAACGGATACTTCTCGCTCTTGTCAAAATCTTTTACGGTGATTAGTCCGCGCAGTTTTCCTGCGTCATCAACTAGTGGAAGTTTTTCGATGCGGTGCTGAGCAAAAATGGCAATTGCATTTTCGGGTCTGATGCCAACTTGCGCTGTGATCAGCGGCATCGGGGTCATAACGTCTTTGACCAAGGTGGTTGTTCTTTGAACATCGAGAACAAACCGCATGTCGCGGTTTGTCACAATTCCAAGAAGGAGCCCATCTTCATCGATAACCGGAAGACCCGAGACTCTGAAGGTTCGGCAAAGGTCATCGACTTCTTGGATGGTGGCAAGGGGTCCGATGGTGACCGGGTGGGTGATCATTCCAGCCTCAGACCTCTTTACTAGGTCAACCTGGGCAGCCTGATTCTCAAGTGAGAGGTTTCTGTGAAGGACTCCGATGCCGCCCTGGCGAGCCATGGCGAGGGCCAATCTGGCCTCAGTGACCGTATCCATGGCTGAAGACAGTAATGGGATGTTGATTTCTACCCTTTTTGTGAGCTTTGTGCGGGTTGAAACCTGAGATGGGACCACATTGGATTCGCCTGGCAACAGCAGGACATCGTCGTAGGTCAGGCCCACTAGGCCAAAGGGGTCGGTCTGAGCCATGATTTGAGCCTGCCTTGATGCTTATAAAGAGGTAAAGACTAAGTCTAGGTTTTTAAGACTACTAAAGACAGTGGTAATGTTGGAAAAACCTTGGAAAGACAAGGTTTGCAAGCTATGGGCGCAGATGCCTAGAAATGACCTGGAGGCACTGTGACCCTCTCTAAAAGCCAAACCGGTTCCAAATATTGGATTCAAATCAGTCTTCTTACGACCGTTTTGACCCTGATCTTTGGCGGCCTGTTCTCAACCAGTGCTTCAGCCGATGAGGTTGGCGCAGATCTTCCCTACAAAGTCGTTGGAAACGTCAAGAACGAGGGCGAGCCACTTCAAGGAGTTCGCATCGTTGTTTCAGGAGGCGGCTACACCGCCGAAACAGTTACCGACGCTGAAGGTAAGTGGCTCATTGGTGTTCCAGAAAAGGCTGCCTACAGCGTGACCCTGGACCAGACCACCTTGCCTGCCGGCATTGCGGTTATGGAAGAAGGTGGAGCCGAACAGTCCGTTGAAGTTGGACAGTCGGGGTCTGTAACCAAAAACTTCTTCATTGGCGAAGGTGAGCGCATCGTAGTTAGCCTGTTTGATCAGGTGGTGGCGCGAGTAATTTACGGTCTCAACTTCGGCCTTATGTTGGGTCTTGCCGCGGTTGGACTATCTCTGGTGTTTGGAACAACCGGACTATCAAACTTTGCCCACGCCGAAATGGTTACCTTCGGTGCAATCGCAGCATTTTTCTTGGGTGGCGTGCTTAGCCTTCCAATCTGGATTGCAATCCCGGTTGCAGTGTTAGTAAGCAGCCTCATGGGTTGGGGTTTGGACTCTGGATTGTGGCGACCGCTTCGAAGAAGAGGCTTAGGGCTTGTCCAGCTGATGATCGTATCGATTGGTCTATCTCTGGCTGTTCGATACATTTTCCAATTCTTGGTTGGTGGAGGCACTACCCAGCTACCAGGTTTTGATTCTCCAAAGATCAAGTTGTTTGGAGCCACCTCTCTGAGCATAATCGACATGGCCAGCATGGTGCTGAGCTTGGTAGTTATCGTTGCATTTGCCTGGTGGCTCATGAACACCCAAACCGGTAAAGCAACCCGCGCAATCTCCGATAACCCTGATCTTGCAGCAGCCTCTGGAATCGACGTAGACGGTGTTATTCGAACCGTTTGGATCGTAGCCGCTGGTCTTGCAGGCCTTGCTGGAGTGCTCTGGGCTTATTTCCGTCCAGGTATCAAGTGGGACATGGGGGCCCAGATTCTGCTACTTATCTTTGCCGCAGTGACCCTCGGAGGCCTTGGAACTGCGTTCGGTGCTCTGCTTGGTTCACTAGTGGTTGGTCTGTTGGTTGAAGTATCTAGCCTTGTCATCCCAGCCGATCTTAAGTACGTAGGAGCTTTGGTCGTTTTGATCGTGATCCTGCTAGTCAGACCTCAGGGAATCCTGGGTCGAAGAGAACGAATAGGTTAGGGGCGAGCTATGGATTGGTTAGCAATTCTCAACAACACCGCTCAGGGTATTTTGAGCCCTGCGACAATGGCGTTTGCACTTGCAGCTCTAGGACTTGCGATGCACTTTGGATTCGCTGGTCTATTGAACTTTGGTATCGCCGGATTCATGGCAGTCGGTGCCTATGGCTATGCGATTTCAATCCTCACCTTCGGTTTCGAGTGGTGGCAGGGAATTCTCGTTAGCCTCACAGCATCTGTGGTGTTCGCATTAATCCTTGGTATCCCAACCCTTCGACTCCGCGGTGACTACCTGGCGATTGTCACAATTGCCGCTGCCGAGATTCTCAGGCTGCTGTTCCTAACCACCGCATTCGATGACATCACTGGAAGTGCCGATGGTCTATCCGGTTACCACAACAGCTTCCGTGCATCTAACCCTTTCCCAGAAGGCGACTACGGATTTGGTCCCTGGACATACAACGAAGTAGAGCTTTGGGTTCTTCTGCTAGGGCTTATAACTTTGCTTGTCTGTGCTGGAATTTTGTATCTGTTGATGAAGAGCCCTTGGGGTCGAGTCATCAAAGGAATACGCGAAGACGAGGACGCAGTTCGGGCTTTGGGTAAGAACGTCTTTGCTTACAAGATGCAGGCTCTGATCATCGGGGGAATATTTGGTGCGCTGGGAGGGGTTGTCTATGCTCTCCCATCATCGATTAACCCTGGTGTCTATGTCACCTCATTGACTTTCTTCGTTTGGACCGCTCTGCTACTTGGTGGCGCTGCCACAATCTTTGGTCCAGTTCTTGGAGCAATCATCTTCTGGGTGCTGCAGGCATTCCTATCAAACGTCTTGCCCCAGCTTGTCTCCAGTGGACTGCTGCCATTTATCAGCAGCATCCAGGCTTCCACCATCAGGTTCATCCTGGTTGGAGTGGGTCTGATGCTGTTGGTTATTTACCGCCCCCAGGGAATCCTTGGAGACAAGAAGGAGCTGACCTTTGTCAAGTAGCGATAAAGCATCGGGCAATACCCCGACTAAAACAACTGGTCTACACAAAGGTGAGATTCGACCAGGAGTAGCCAAGGTTGATCCAATTGTGACCATGGATGGAATTTCTCGTCGCTTCGGAGGACTGACCGCGGTAGATGTTGAGCACCTAGAAATCCCAAGAGGCGCCATCACTGCTCTTATCGGTCCAAACGGTGCTGGCAAGACGACTTTGTTCAACTTGCTGACCGGCTTTGACAAGCCAGATACCGGTAACTGGAGCTTCGCGGGTAAATCCCTTGCCGGGATTCCAGCCTTCAAGGTTGCTCAGATGGGTCAGGTCCGCACTTTCCAGCTAACTAAAGCCCTGAGCTTGCTGACTGTTCTAGAGAATATGAAGCTTGGCTCCAAGGAGCAAAAGGGCGAGAGCCTTTTGTACGCAGTGTTCCCATTTCTTTGGAAAGCTAAGGAAGCTGAAATCGAAGCCAAGGCTTTAGAGCTACTAAAGCGCTTCAAGTTGGATACCAAAAGGGATGACTTTGCAGCCAGCCTTTCCGGAGGACAAAGAAAGCTTCTTGAAATGGCCCGGGCTTTGATGACCGATCCGGTTCTTGTGATGCTCGATGAGCCCATGGCTGGAGTTAACCCAGCGCTGACCCAATCTCTCCTTGAGCACGTGCTTGGTCTAAAGAAAGAGGGCATGACAGTTTTGTTCGTAGAACACGACATGCACATGGTTCGACACATCGCCGACTGGGTTGTTGTGATGGCCGAAGGAAAGGTCGTAGCTGAAGGTCCGCCGGAGCAGGTAATGAAAAATCCTGCTGTTATTGACGCTTACCTCGGTTCCCACCAAGACACTGATCTTGGAACCATCACCGGTCGAATCACACTTCCGAAAACAGGAAAGAAGTAAGCCATGGCCAGCACTCCAGTAATTGAGACCAAGGAATTGGTTGCCGGCTACCTGCCGGGTGTAAACATCTTGAACGGTGCCAACTTCTTTGCTAACCAGGGCGAGCTTGTTGGAATCATCGGACCTAACGGTGCCGGTAAGTCCACCCTGTTGAAAGCAATCTTTGGACTTGTAAAGGTGCGCGAGGGCAATATCTTGCTGAACGGCGAATCAATCTCTAACCTAAAGGCCAACCAGTTGGTTGCCCGCGGAATTGGTTTTGTTCCTCAGAACAACAACGTCTTTCCATCTCTAACAATCGAAGAGAACCTTCAGATGGGACTGTTCCAGAACCCAAAGAGCTACCCAGAGCGTCTTGAGTTTGTGACAAATATCTTTGCTGAATTAGGCAAGCGCCTCAAGCAGCGCGCCGGATCGCTCTCCGGTGGTGAGCGCCAGATGGTTGCCATGAGTAGGGCTTTGATGATGGACCCGAAAGTGTTGCTACTAGATGAGCCATCGGCCGGTTTGTCCCCGGTGCGTCAGGACGAGGCATTTATTCGAGTATCTGAAATCAACAAGTCTGGAGTGACCACCATCATGGTGGAGCAAAACGCGCGTCGTTGCCTTCAGATCTCAGACCGTGCCTATGTCTTGGATCAGGGTAAGGATGCGGTTGTTGGAACCGGACGTGAATTACTCAATGACCCTAAAGTCATCGGCCTATACCTAGGAACCTTGGGCGAATAGCAAAATCAAGCCAATAAAAAACCCCCGGGATTGCTCCCGGGGGTTTTTCTATCAGTTATAAATTACTTAACTGCGGTGTATGTGTTGTCGTCACCGTAGACAGAGATAAGGATGTTACCCTGTGTTGGGTCTCCGAACTCATCGAATGTGACTGGGCTTGATACACCATCGTAGTCAGCGACGCCGCCTTCGTTGATGATGTCAGCACACTCAGCAAAGCTGGTGCACTTGGTGCCCGAACCGGAACCTCCAGAAACTTCCTGAAGCTTTCCTGCCATGTCAACGCCCTCTACTGATCCAGCAGCTAGTGCTGCAAGAGCTAGTAGAACTACAGCGTCGTATGATTCAGGACCGTATAGGAATACGTCATCAAGTGACGCGTTTCCTTCGGCAACCCAGTTCTCTTCCATTCTGTTTAGGAAGTCACGGATTGTGTCTGGGTCAAGACCTGGAGCAGTACCCTTGGCACCG
>CAZKQH010000032.1:0-8393 GCA_964554845.1 uncultured Rhodoluna sp.
TTCTGCAACGGCAGCGCCGGCTGTTGTAACAATCCGCGTGGCCGGCGACTCCCAAGGTGGCAACGGTTCTGGAGTTGTGCTCTCGGCTGATGGATATATCCTGACAAACGCCCACGTGGTTAGCATCAACGGCACCACCGAGAATGTCCGGTTATCGGTGAGAACTAGTGATGGAGCAGTGTTCTCGGCAAAACTGGTCGGTGCTGATCCGACCAACGATCTGGCAGTTGTGAAGATTGAACCAACAAAGCCATTGACCCCTATTGTTTTTGCAAACTCATCCATGGTCAATGTTGGGGATCAAGTAGTTGCAATTGGTGCTCCACTTGGACTTGAGGCAACAGTCACGCGCGGAATTGTCTCTGCGCTGAACCGAACCATTCAAGTGGCATCATCCGAGTCACCAGATCAGAGCAGTCTCCAGTTCTGGTCGGGAGATGCTGGCAGACCTATCAACCTAAGCGTTATTCAGACCGATGCCGCCATTAATCCTGGAAACTCCGGTGGTGCTTTGGTAAATGACAAAGGTGAGCTTATTGGTGTAAACGTTGCAATCGCTAACGCTGGCTCTTTTGGCCAAGCAGGAAATATTGGAGTGGGCTTTGCAATTCCGGCAAACGTCGCACAGCGCATCGCCAACGAAATTATCACTACTGGGGAAGTAAGCCACGGCCTTCTCGGGGCACTGGTTTCGGACTCTATGTCATCTGAGGACGGAGCAGGATTCTCCATTGGAGTCACGGTTGTCGAGTTGACTCCAGGGGGAGCAGCAGAAAAAGCTGGAATCCTAGCCGGAGATGTAATTACAACCATGAACGGAAAACCCGTGACAACGGCCAGTGAGCTAACCGCCGCCGTGAGGCAGGAGCCAGCAGGTGCGAAGGTTAAGATTGAGTTGATTAGAAACGACATCAAAATGACATTTGATGTGGTTTTACAAGAAGCCAACGAATAAACATCGGAAGAGACCGAAGTGAATCAGATCGCACCAACCCCGACCAGCGAGTTTGGTACCGACACAACTGCGGCCCCAAAGCTAATTGAGCCAGGCGATCATGAGCGTTTTTCGCACTACGTGAAAAAAGAAAAAATCGTTGAGTCGGCCGTTATGGGTACACCCGTTATTGCCCTTTGCGGAAAAGTTTGGGTGCCAGGTCGAGATCCAAAGAACTTTCCAATTTGTCCTGCCTGCAAAGAAATCCACTCCAAGCTAAAGCCTGGCGATGAGGATAAAAACTAAACGAATTTGGTTGGTATCGCAGGCTCACCTTTAGTTAGGCGATGGGCACTTGCGGGAAGTTCGGCTTTTACCTTTGCATGGTGAGACCTTGCTGCGTCAACACCAGATTTTCCAACAAGACCCGGTTGAATCTGGCCTTGAATAACAAGATCTACTAGAAGCTGCCTTTGTCCTGCGGTCAAATCTTCCTGGGTTGTTGAAATAACCTCAGCAGTTGCGATGTTGTTCTCGTGAGAGCGTGCAGCATGCTTTTTTCCACCAAGATTTGTCTTTTTGGCAGATTGCTTTGAAACGGCATGCCATTCACCTGATTCATTTTGGAACGCCACCATTTTGTATACGAACCCAGCAGCCGGAACCCCCGAACCTGTAACAACGGAAGTGCCAACGCCGTAGGTATCAACCGGTGCAGCCGCTAGCGAAGCAATTGCAAATTCATCTAGATCATTAGTGACGGTTATCTTGGTCTGGCTAGCTCCAAGCTTGTCGAGCAAGCGTCTAGCCTTGGCTACCTCAATTGGTAAATCTCCGGAGTCGATTCGAACGCCGCCGAGTTTTGTTCCTGCCACGCTGATGGCATTTTCTATTCCCGCTTCGATGTTGTAGGTATCAACTAGAAATGTGGTGTTGGCTCCAAAAGAATCCAGCTGCGCGCTAAAAGCTTGTTTTTCACTGTCGTGAAGCAACGTAAAAGCGTGAGACGCAGTCCCCATGGTTGGTATGCCAAAGCTTCTTCCAGCTTCAAGATTTGATGTTGAGCTAAATCCTGCGATGTAGGCAGCGCGAGCTGCTGCCACAGCGGAAGACTCTCCGGTTCGGCGGGAACCCATCTCAGATACGCTTCTAGAACCAGCGGCTGTGACCATCCTGGCTGCTGCGCTTGCAACTGCGCTGTCGTAGTTCAAAGTGGAGAGAATAAGAGTTTCCAGGATTACCGCTTCCGCGAACGTAGCTTCCACGATAAGCACTGGTGAGTATGGGAAGTAAATCTCCCCTTCGGCGTAGCCGTGAATATCTCCTGAAAACTTATAGCTGGAAAGCCACTCTGCGGTTGTTTGATCAATGATTTTTTCAGATAACAACCAGTTGACTTCTTCGTTTGAGAATCGAAACTGATTGATAAGTTCCAGCAGTCTTCCGGTGCCGGCGAAGACGCCGTAGCGCCTGCCACCGGCAAGAGTTCTTGAAAAAACCTCGAATACACCCTTGCGATGAGCTTTTCCAGACTTTAGCGCAGCCTGGAGCATGGTTAGCTCGTAGCGATCGGTAAGCAGGGCTGTAGTGGAGAGCACAAGATAAGCCTAGCCCGAGGGGCTCGCAATAGAATTGGGGCGTGAATGATCCTCAAGCCAACGCACCAATTGGAGTCTTCGACTCTGGTGTTGGAGGGCTAACGGTAGCTCGGGCAATCATTGACCAGCTACCAAATGAATCCATCATATACGTTGGCGATACCGCGAACACCCCCTATGGACCAAAGGCGCTTTCTGAAGTTAGAGAACTGGCCCTTTCGGTTATGGACAAGCTTGTCGACGAGGGTGTCAAAGTTTTGGTTATCGCATGCAACTCAGCCTCTGCCGCGGTACTCAGAGATGCTCGAGAGCGATACACCGAAGGTCGTGGGATTCCGGTAGTCGAGGTAATTCAGCCGGCTGTTCGCAGAGCTGTTGCCTCAACTTCAAATGGAAAAGTCGGAGTAATTGGAACTCAGGCAACTATCGCGTCGAAAGCTTACGACGACGCTTTTGCCGCGGCTGTTGACGTTGGGCTTTATAGCGCGGCCTGTCCACAGTTTGTTGAATTTGTTGAAAAGGGAATCACGAGTGGACCTGAAATCATTGCGGCTGCAAGGGAATATCTGGCTCCGCTAAAGCAGGCTGGCGTCGACACACTGGTTTTGGGATGTACCCACTACCCGCTGCTAACTGGTGCACTATCGCTTGTGATGGGCGATGGCGTAAACCTTGTTTCATCTGCCGAAGAAACAGCCAAAGATCTTTACAAAGTTTTAGTTGATAATGATTTGCTTCGCACCGATGCGACGTCGCCGACCCTGACCTTCAGGGCAACTGGCGATGCTGCAAGTTTTGAGAAGCTGGCCAAGAGATTCTTGGGCCCAGAAGTTTCCAAAGTCGAAAAGCTTTAGAAAAAAAGAAGAGGAAAACAACTTGCAAAGAGTAGATGGACGATCTCCAGATCAGCTTCGAAAAGTCACTGTCGAAAGAGGCTGGTCCTCGCACGCCGAAGGCTCGGCTCTGATCAGTTTTGGTGAGACCAGGGTCCTTTGCACAGCATCTTTCACCAATGGTGTTCCGCGCTGGAAAGTTGGCAAAGGAGAAGGTTGGGTCACTGCTGAGTACTCGATGCTTCCGCGTGCAACCCATGACAGATCAGACCGCGAAGCGGTAAAGGGAAAAATCGGTGGCCGCACCCACGAGATTTCAAGGCTAATTGGCCGTGCACTTCGTTCGGTTGTTGATTTCAAGGCTTTGGGTGAAAACACAATCGTTATCGACTGCGATGTGCTGCAAGCTGACGGTGGAACTCGTACCGCTGCAATTACCGGAGCATACATCGCACTAGTTGATGCAATCGAGTGGGGTAAGGCTCAGAGTTTCATCTCAGAGAAAAAGCAGCCGCTTTCAGACAGCATCGCAGCAATCTCGGTTGGAATAATCGATCAGGTACCAATGCTTGATTTGGCATATACCGAGGATGTCAGAGCCGAAACCGACATGAACGTTGTTGTCACTGGTTCTGGCAAATTTGTTGAGGTCCAGGGAACGGCTGAAGCCGCTCCATTCGATCGTGCTGAATTGAACGCACTTTTGGATTTGGCTCTCAAGGGAACAGCCGAGCTAACGGCTTTGCAGACTCAGATTTTAGCTAGTTCGAGGCTCTAAAGGTGGAGTTGGTCCTAGCAACTCATAACGCCCACAAAGTAAAAGAAGTGGCTGCAATTTTGGAGCCCATTGTTCCGGGTTTGTCTTTGCTTGGCTACGACGGGCCAGAACCAATTGAAGACGGCTCATCATTTCTAGAAAACTCTTTAATTAAGGCAAGAGCTGCCTTTGCTCACACAGGCAAGGCTTCAATTGCAGATGACTCTGGTATTGCCGTGGAGATTCTTGGCGGATCTCCCGGAATCTTTTCAGCACGTTGGTCAGGTTCGAAAAACGACGCTCAGAATCGTCAGCTGCTGCTTGCTCAGCTTGTCGATGTTCCAGAGGGAAATCGCCAAGCTAGTTTTATTTGCACCATTTCTATGGTGAGTGATGCGGGGGAGCAAAGTTTCACCGGAGTGTGCCCTGGTAGAATTGCGTTTTCAGAATCTGGCGAAAACGGATTTGGGTACGACCCAATCTTTATTCCTGAAGGCTTCGAGGTGACCACTGGAGAGCTGGAGCCGATGGTGAAAAACTCAATTAGTCATCGATCTATGGCGCTGTCTCAGCTGGCTAGCTTTTTGCGCCCCCAGTAGGATTCGAACCTACGCTCCCGCCTCCGGAGGGCGGTGCTCTATCCCCTGAGCTATGGGGGCAATACTTGCTTCAGCCTAACAGCGTGGCTAGAAATGGGCCTTTCTCGGTATGATTTGTAAAGAATTCCCTTTATTTACCTAAGGTGTTTCTCACCGCCGAGATCTTTGAATTCTTTTTAGCTCCTACTCGTGAGGCAAAATCGTGACTCCAGCAGAACTAGCTGTGGCCATTCGGCGCATCTTGGAACAGATGCAAGCTGATGGCTCGCTGGTCGCGGCCGAACTGCCCGCTGAGATTGTTGTTGAGCGCCCGAGAAATCGTGAGCACGGTGACTGGGCAACCAACGCCGCGATGCAACTAGCTGGAGTTTTTGGCCTGAACCCAAGAACTTTTGCCGAGCTACTAGCTCCAAGAATTGAAGCGCTAGAGGAAGTGTCCAAAGTCGATATTGCTGGACCGGGATTTATCAACATCACCTTGAACCTCGCAAGCGCCGGAGCCTTAGCAAAAGCGATTGTTGAAGCAGGCTCGAACTACGGTAAGGGCGAGAGCCTTAAGGGCCTGAAGATGAACTTGGAGTTTGTCTCAGCAAACCCAACCGGTCCAATCCACATGGGTGGAACTCGCTGGGCAGCAGTTGGAGACTCACTTGCTCGAGTTTTGGCATTCCAGGGAGCTCAAGTCACACGCGAGTACTACTTCAATGACCACGGAGAGCAAATAGACCGTTTTGCTAAATCGTTGTTGGCTCGCGCCAAAGGCTTGCCAGCGCCAGAAGATGGCTACGGCGGCCAATACATTGAGCAGATTGCCAATGCTGTGATGGCCAAATCTACACAAGACATCCTGACTCTTAGTGACGAGGACGCCCAAGAAGCGTTCAGAGCCGAAGGCGTTGAGTTGATGTTTGGTGAAATCAGGCAGTCGCTGCACGAGTTCGGCGTTGATTTTGATGTTTACTTCCACGAAAACTCTCTGCATGAGTCAAAAGCTGTTGAGAAAGCAATCACTCGACTTCGTGAATTGGGACACGTCTTCGACGAAGACGGTGCCGTTTGGCTTCGCTCAACTGATTTTGGCGATGACAGAGACCGAGTGATCATCAAGTCTGACGGTAATGCCGCCTATATCGCAGGAGATCTCGCTTACTACTTAGATAAGCGAGAGCGCGGATTTGATCGCTGCCTAATAATGCTTGGAGCTGACCACCACGGTTATGTTCAACGAATGATGGCGATGTGTGCGGCATTTGGCGATGAGCCAGGAGTGAATCTAGAAATTCTGATTGGCCAGATGGTGAACCTGCTTCGCGACGGCGAGCCAGTTCGCATGTCTAAGCGTGCCGGAACTGTTGTCACGATGGAAGACCTAGTGGACGCAGTGGGCGTGGATGCTGCAAGGTATGCGCTCGCAAGGTCATCTTCAAACTCGCAATTAGATATCGACCTCGCTCAGTTATCTAAAAAGACCAATGACAATCCGGTGTTTTATGTTCAGTACGCGCATGCTAGAACTCAACAGGTTGCAGTAAATGCTAAGAGCATGAGCGTGGACCACTCGAACTTCGACCCTGCGCTACTGAATCACCCGACCGAGACCGATTTGCTTGCCAAGCTTGGCGAGCTCCCAAGACTGGCTGTTCAAGCAGCTGAATTTAGGGAGCCACATAGAATTGCAAGATACCTCGAAGAAGTTGCCGGTAGCTACCACCGCTGGTACGACAACTGCAGAGTTATCCCGCTGTCGGACAAGCCGGTTGAGCCAATTCACTCGACGAGATTGTGGCTCAACGACGCAGCCGGTGTTGTGTTAAGAAATGGTCTTGGACTTTTGGGTGTCAAAGCGCCGGAGCGGATGTAATCATGAGTGCTAATCAGGCTAAATTTGCTCCCGCTTGGCTGGTTGAGCCAAAAGACGTCAACCACATCGACTACAACGTTTGGCCGGCTGGATTGACCAGGTCGGCAGCAGGAGATGTTTCTCTGGCTGGTATCCCCGTTGGACAGTTGGCGGCACAATTCGGAACGCCATTGATGCTAATTGACCAGGATGATTTTTTTGCTCGGGGTAGGAAAGTAAAGAGCGCCTTTGAAAAGGCAGCAGCTGGAATTGGATCAAGCGCCAAGATTTACTACGCAGGTAAATCCTTATTGACTACTGAGATTGTTAAGTGGATTGATCAGCTTGGATTGAACCTGGATGTTTCAACCGGGGGAGAGCTGGCACTTGCTCTTTCAGGTGGAATTAGTCCTGATCGTATCGGACTGCACGGTAACAACAAGTCTCTGTATGAAATCGGCAGAGCTGTTACAGCAAATGTTGGCGCAATTGTTATTGACTCTGAAATTGAAATTGAGCGCATAGCCTCTGTTGCAGGTGCGCAGGACAAGATTCAGCCTGTTCGCATTCGAGTAAATTCCGGGGTTCATGCCTACACCCACGAATACCTTGCAACTGCGAGGGAAGATCAAAAGTTTGGCATCGCGATTTCCGATGTTCCAGCTTTGGTCGAGAAAATTAGGTCACATTCGCACTTGAAGTTTCTGGGTCTGCATTCACACATCGGTTCGCAGATTTTTGCAATTGAAGGCTTTGTTGAATCAGTTCGTCGATTGATCCCCTTGCACAAACAGCTACTTGAAGGTGGAGAAGTCCCGGAGCTGAACATCGGCGGAGGATTTGGAATCAACTACACGTCTGCTGATCAAGCGCCAGCTATCGAAGTATTTGCTGACCAGATTGCTAACGAGGTAGCCAAGCTGTGTAGAGAAGCTGGAATCGCAGTCCCGGTACTTTGCTTCGAACCTGGCCGCGTAATTTCAGGTCCTGCGGGAATCACGGTATACAACGTCGGAACCATCAAGGACGTACAGCTTTCGGAAGACGGTGTTGCTGGAGTAAGAAAGTACATCAGCATCGATGGAGGCATGAGCGATAACGCACGGCCAAGTCTTTACAGCGCCGATTACTCTCCAATTCTTGCCTCTCGATCATCAAATGCGAAGCCAGCACTTTCGCGAGTGGTTGGCAAACACTGCGAGAGCGGCGACATTGTTGTTAAGAATTGCTACCTACCAGAGGATGTAAACCCCAACGACCTGGTGGCCGTAGCTGCAACCGGCGCGTACTGTCACTCTCTGGCTAGCAACTACAACTACGTGACTCGCCCCGCCATAGTTGCGGTCAAGGGTGGAAATGCTCAACTAATACTTAGAGCTGAAACTGAAGCCGACATGTTTGCTCGCGACCCTGGCTACTCGGAAGACAAGACAGGGTAGTTTTGAATGAGTAAGGAAACGAATTTGAGTGAATATCGCCCTATCAGGGTTGCGTTGCTTGGTGCTGGATCGGTTGGATCCGAGGTCGCCAGGCTATTGCTTGAGCAAAAGAGTGAATTAGCTGCGCGCGTTGGTGCAGAGCTGGAGCTTATTGGCGTTGCAGTTAGGGATCTGAAAACTAAGCGCAACGGTTTTCCAAAAGAGCTATTGACTACCGATGCTGAGAGTTTGATTCTTGGCGCTGACATCGTGATTGAAGTTATGGGTGGTTTACAACCAGCCAAGGACTACATTCTTATGGCTTTAAATTCCGGCTCCGATGTAATTACTGCGAACAAGGCACTACTGGCAACTCACGGTTCAGAACTTTTCAACGCAGCTGAACAAGTCGGC
>CAZKQH010000032.1:8403-10209 GCA_964554845.1 uncultured Rhodoluna sp.
CCACTTCGTGAGTCTCTTGCTGGAGACCGCGTGACCCGGATCATGGGAATCGTAAACGGTTCGACCAACTACATACTTGACCGAATGGATAAAAGCGGAATCACTCTCGAAGCCGCAATGAAAGAAGCAACCGAGCTTGGCTATCTTGAGGCAGATCCATCTTTGGATGTTGATGGCTACGACGCCGCACAGAAGGCAGCCATTCTTGCCTCACTTGCCTTCCACACCGAAGTTCCTTTAGAGAAGGTTTACCGTGAGGGCATCACCGGCGTCACAGCAGAGCAGATCGCAGCTGCCAAGCGTGATGGTTTTGTAATCAAGTTATTGGCTATCTGTGAGTTTATTGAAGCTGACAACTCTGGCCCCGAAGGAGTATCAGTTCGGGTGTACCCAGCCCTTGTTCCAAGATCTCATCCTTTGGGTACAGTCGATGGTGCATACAACGCCGTCTTTGTTGAGGCTGCAGCAGCAGGGCGATTAATGTTCTATGGTTCTGGTGCCGGTGGAACTCAAACCGCCTCCGCAATTTTGGGTGACGTTGTTTCGGCTGCCAAACGCCACGTTGCTGGCGGACCAGGTCTTGCTGACTCGATTCATGCAAACTTTGAAGTATTGGATATGAGCCGGGTCAAAACTCGCTACGTGATTCAGCTTGAGGTTAAAGATCAGCCTGGTGTTCTTGCAAAGATCGCTAGCTTGTTTTCGGAGCACGGAGTTTCTATCGAGACTGTTGAACAGGCTGTGCTTGGACGCAATGTTGAAACAGCCAGCCTGGAAATCGGAACTCACCTAGCTAGCGATGCAGCTTTGGCAGGGGTAGTTCAAGCTTTGAAATCTAACGAGGCAGTGCAGGCAGTGTCCTCCTTTATTAGG
This sequence comes from uncultured Rhodoluna sp., assembly GCA_964554845.1. Taxonomy (GTDB): domain Bacteria; phylum Actinomycetota; class Actinomycetes; order Actinomycetales; family Microbacteriaceae; genus Rhodoluna. Next base: position 9,277 of record CAZKQH010000032.1, read on the forward strand.
GTTGAGGGCCTGTAATGAGATTTGTATCTATAGAAAGAGGTGTTTACCTTGTTTGGTAAACCAAAGAAGGCTCATCAGTGGCGCGGGGTAATCAACGAGTATTTCTCCCGACTCGATGTAGACAAGAGCACCCCGATCATCACTCTCGGCGAAGGTGGCACGCCCCTTATTGAAGCTCCAGCCCTGGCAAAACTGGTTGGAGCAGACCGCGTCTACTTGAAATTTGAGGGCATGAACCCAACTGGTTCATTCAAGGACCGCGGTATGACCATGGCGGTTTCCAAGGCCGTAGGTCACGGAGCCAAAGCTGTAATTTGTGCATCGACTGGAAACACTTCGGCATCGGCTGCTGCCTACGCAGCTGCTGCTGGAATAAAGTCAGTCGTTTTGGTTCCAGAGGGCAAGATTGCTCTTGGAAAACTTTCTCAAGCGGTTGCCCACAAAGCCCAGATACTTCAGGTTCAAGGAAACTTCGATGACTGCCTAACTCTGGCTAGAGATTTATCAACCAACTACCCGGTGCACCTGGTGAACTCGGTGAACCCTGATCGAATCGAAGGTCAAAAAACTGCAGCCTTTGAAGTTGTTGATGCTTTGGGTCAGGCCCCAGATTTCCATGTCCTTCCGGTTGGAAATGCTGGAAACTACTCTGCTTATTTCAAGGGCTACCAAGAAGATTTCAAGGCTCGTCGAATCAAGGCTTTGCCGAGGATGTATGGCTACCAAGCCGAGGGCTCGGCGCCTTTCGTTCAGGGCTCTCCGGGAAAAAACCCTGACACCATTGCAACTGCAATCCGTATTGGTGATCCACAGAGCTGGAACCATGCAAAAGCTGTAGTACGTGACTCTAAAGGCTGGTTTGATGAACTTCAAGACAGCGAAATTTTAGAAGCGCAACGTCTGCTTTCTATGTATGAAGGTGTATTTGTTGAG
>CAZKQH010000032.1:10219-12473 GCA_964554845.1 uncultured Rhodoluna sp.
ATTGCAACTGCAATTCGAATTGGAAATCCTGCGTCTTGGGACCTAGCTCAGATTGCACGCGAAAAATCTATAGGCAAGTTTGGTGCGGTATCTGACAAAGAGATCCTCTGGATGCATCGCTTCTTGTCTCAGGAAGCCGGAGTCTTTGTCGAGCCGAGCTCGGCTACCGGTGCGGCTGGGCTTTACAAGGCTTCACAAACTGGAGAGAGTTTTGCCGGCGCACTAATTGTTATCACCGTGACCGGCCATGGACTCAAAGACCCAGGCTGGGCCCTTAAGGACGAAGCAGGAAACGAGATCACCCCAGAAGCAGTTTCGACAAACGCCGCTGAAGTAGCGGAGAGATTGGGATTGGCCTAAAAATGCCAGTAGCTGAAGGAACAGTAGTAAAGGTAAAGGTACCTGCAACATCTGCAAACCTGGGCCCTGGTTTTGACACGCTTGGAATCGCACTGGCTTACTATGACGACCTAGAAGTCACCGCCACTAAACCTGGAACTATTTCGGTAGTTGTCAGTGGCGAAGGTGAAGGCCAGGTTCCACTAGATGAATCGCATCTGGTTGTTCGCGCAATTCTTGAAACCTTCAAGCGTCTGAAGCAACCTGCGCCGGGTCTAGCACTTCGAGCGGTCAACCGCATTCCTCACGGTCGGGGAATGGGCTCATCAGGAGCAGCGGTCGTTTCCGGAATTATGGCGGCCAAGGGTTTACTTGCCGGTATTGCCGAAGTAAGCGACAAGCTGATGCTTGATCTTGCTACCGAATTCGAGAACCATCCAGACAACGTCGCCCCTGCGCTTTTTGGGGGATTGAGTATTGCCTGGGAAGATGAGTCCGGTCCTCACACCAAGAAACTTTCTGTTCACCGCGGGGTATCACCGTTGGTTCTTGTTCCAAGTAGCAAGATGTCAACCGAGCTTGCCAGATCGATGCAGCCTGAATCCGTGCCCCACGCGGACGCAGTGTTCAACGTGTCCCGATCAGCTCTTTTGGTAGCGGCCATGGTCCAATCACCGGAACTGCTTTTGGCGGCCACCGAGGACAAGCTTCACCAAAACTACCGGGCCTCGGCTATGCCAGAAACCGATGCACTGATTAGGGTGCTTCGAAGCAATGGCCATGCGGCCGTGGTTTCAGGTGCCGGACCTTCGGTTTTGGTGCTTGCTAGCGACCCGTCCGAGAGGCTTAGAGCCAAGGAATTGGTTGAAAAAAAGTATCCACAGTGGCAACCGCTGCTGTTGGCCGTGGACAATAAAGGTGCTACTCTGGAGGTACACCAAAAACAAGACGGCAAGTAAGCGTCAAATCTAGGTGCAATCCCCGCAGAAAATAACTGCGATACCACGCGATTCAAATCGTGTTGGCGATAATCAGATTTTTCAAATCGGTTATCTAATCACTCAAGAAAGAGCAATCAAATAAATGGATGAAATCCAAGACAATAAACCGGTTCGCAAATCCCGCAGAGCAGTAGCTGAAACTGCCGCTCCAGCCGAGGCAACCGAATCAGATTCAAAAAAGACTCGAACCAGAGGCTCGAAGCCTGCAGAAGATAAGTCAGACTCATCAGAGGCCAAATCCCCGAGAGAAAACACTTCAAGTGATTCTTCGGGTAGCGAGTCAAGCTCAAACTCAGACTCAGGAGAGCGCCGCAGAAACCGCGACTTTGACGACGAGCGTCGTGGCGGTGGCCGCAATTCTAGAAACCGTAATCGCTACCGCGATCGCGACCGTGACCGCAGACGCGGTGGCGGTGGCAATGACCGTGAAGAGGCAGAGCCAGAGATCTCCCCAGATGATGTTCTAATCAGCGTGGCTGGAATTCTCGACGTTTTAGAGAACTACGCTTTTGTTCGCACCTCTGGCTACCTTCCAGGCCCAAATGATGTTTACGTGTCTTTGGGGCAGGTAAAGAAGTATGGCCTGAGAAAGGGTGACGCCGTCGTTGGTGCGATCCGTCAGCCTCGCGAAGGTGAAGGTCAGGGCCGCCAGAAATTCAACGCTCTGGTACGCGTTGACTCAGTTAACGGACTAGACCAGGACGCTTCAACCGAGCGCGTTGAGTTTGGAAAACTAACTCCGCTTTACCCACAGACCAGACTGCGCCTCGAAACCGAAGCCAACAAGCTATCTACTCGAATCATCGACTTGGTAGCCCCAATTGGTAAGGGCCAGCGTGGATTGATAGTTTCTCCTCCAAAAGCTGGAAAGACTTTGGTTCTTCAGGCCATTGCCAACGCGATTGCAACCAACA
>CAZKQH010000033.1:0-12441 GCA_964554845.1 uncultured Rhodoluna sp.
TGTGTTAAGCACGCCGCCAGCGTTCGTCCTGAGCCAGGATCAAACTCTCCGTAAAAGTTAAGTAGCTTTTTGGACCGAGGCCCTCAAGCAAACTAGAACGAATGCCCCGGAAAATGGGGCAATCAATTTGATCTGACTAAATCAGATTGTCTGACAATCTGTCTAATCCAATTTGTTCTCTTGACATTATTTGGCAAGCCAAATAAAGCCAAGATGTTATTGGCATCGACATTGTGCACGCTGTTGAGTTCTCAAGGATCGGATGCGTCCGGGAATCGATTTTTTATTTTCGATCTCCGGAGCTGCTGTTCCAATTTGCCGACTCCAAAACCGACTAGAAACCTTGATTTCTAGCTACTTTTGGAGGTGGCGATTTGTGCACTTGAGCCGAAATTCTAGACAGAATTTCAAGCTTTGGACAACTTCACAAGATTACGCTGTTGTGGCCCGATATGTCAAATCAAATAAGGGTTTTTAGCCCCTTTTGGCCAATTTCTTTTCAGGAAAGATAGATGGCAGCCAGGGTCTTTTTACCCCTTCGAAGCACAGCTACGTTGCCTGGCAAAACCTGCTCAAAAACGGCTGCTTCATCGACCACTTTTTCGTTATTGAGGTACACCCCGCCTTCTTTGATGGCCCTGCGGCCCGCGGAAACACTGGCCTCCAGGCCAGTATCAACCAGAAGTTGAGCAATTGAAGCGCCTTTAGCCGCCTTAACGCTTGGAAGCTCCGAGAGGGCTGAAAGAAGATCCTGCTCGGAAAGTTCGGTCAATTCTGCCTGGCCGAACAGTGCCTTGGAAGCCTGAATGGCCCCGTTAGCTGCCTCAAGCGAATGAACCAGGCTGGTGACTTCAAGGGCCAGGGCCCGCTGAGCCTCCCTCAGGTGGGGAGCTGATTTAACCTGCTCGGCCAAAGCTTCAATTTCTGCTTTGGATAGAAAAGTGAAAACTTTTAGGCGATCAATTACGTCGGCATCTTCTACATTCAACCAGAACTGATAAAAAGCGTAAGGGCTAGTTAACTCTGCATCTAACCAAACAGCATTGCCTTCACTTTTTCCAAACTTTTTTCCATCGGAGTTTGTAATCAAAGGAGTTGCCATCAAGTGAACGGACTTGCCTTCAACTTTATGAATCAAATCAGAACCGGAAGTTAGGTTTCCCCACTGGTCCGAACCTCCAAGTTGAAGAGTGCAGTTATGCCGGCGGAACAATTCTAAGAAGTCATAGCCCTGGAGTATCTGGTAGCTGAATTCTGTGTAGCTTATGCCGTGCTCAGAATTCAATCTGGCACTAACCGCTTCTTTAGAAAGCATCTTGCCGACTCGGAAATGCTTTCCAATCTCTCTAAGAAAATCAATGGCGCTAAGCGGTGCTGTCCAATCTAAGTTATTCACCAGGGTTGCTTTGTTGCTACCGGAAAAATCAAGGAATCTAGATGCTTGCTTGGAGAGTTTTTCAACCCACTCAGAAACAGTTTCCTTGGTGTTCAAAACTCGCTCTGCCGTGGGACGCGGGTCGCCAACCAAACCGGTTGAGCCACCAATCAAAACAATCGGGTTGTGGCCTGCAAGCTGCAATCTTCTCATCACAAGAAGCTGCACTAAGTTTCCGAGGTGAAGTGATGGTGCCGTTGGATCAAAGCCGATGTAGTAAGTAAGTTTTCCAGAATTCAACTGCTTGGATAACTCAGCTTCGTCGGTAGAAATTGCAACAAGCCCGCGCCACTGCAGCTCTTCCCATAGACCCTTGAAGGATTTGTCGTTGGACTGATTTGAAATGACCATTACTTGGTGACCCAGCTCTTTCGAAGTTCACTTATTTGATCAAGCACTCGAGGAAGCGCTGTTCCCCCGGCACCTGATCGCGACTTGATTGAACCGGACACTGAAAGAACATCCCTGACCTCAGGAGTTAGTGACTTAGAAATTTTCGCCATCTCACTGTCTGGTACTTCGTGAAGACCAAGTGAATTCTTCTCACAGTAAGAAACTAGCCAGCCAGTAATTTCATGCGCCTCGCGGAATGGAACCTGCTGCTTCACCAGCCACTCTGCAACATCGGTTGCAAGTGAGAATCCTGCCGGAGCAAGACGTTCCAATCGGTCAAGGTCAAATTTCATCGTCGCTACCATTCCAGAAAATGCAGGAAGCAACAGCTTGAGTGTGTCGATGGAGTCAAACACCGGTTCTTTGTCTTCTTGCAGATCACGGTTGTAGGCAAGAGGAAGGCCTTTTAGTGTTGCAAGCAAACCAGTGAGGTTTCCGATCAAACGTCCGGATTTTCCTCGAGCCAGTTCAGCAACGTCAGGGTTTTTCTTCTGGGGCATGATTGAAGATCCCGTTGAGTAAGCGTCGTCGAGTTTGATGTATCCAAATTCAGCAGTTGCCCAAATGATGATTTCTTCTGCAAATCTCGATAAGTTGATGCCAATCAAGCTCATCACGAAAGTGAATTCTGAAACTACGTCTCTGGCCGAAGTTCCATCGATTGAGTTCTGTGTTGTTGCTGCAAAGCCCAATTCATTAGCAACTAAGTTCGGATCAAGTCCCAAGCTTGAACCAGCTAGAGCGCCAGCCCCGTAGGGTGACACATTGGCTCTAACTCGCCAGTCGCGCAGTCTCTCCAAATCGCGAACCAGTGGCCAGGCATGGGCCAGAAGATGGTGTGAAAGAAGCACGGGCTGAGCGTGCTGCATGTGGGTTCTTCCAGGGATCGCAGACCCCAGGTGCTCTTGAGCTCGGTCGGTGATTACCCCAATGAGTTCCCGCACTAAGTTCTCAATAACTACCGCTTCGTCCATTAGGTACGAGCGAATGAGGGTTGCTATTTGATCGTTTCTAGATCGTCCGGCACGTAGCTTTCCACCTAGGTCAGCGCCTGCGATTTCAATGATTCCGCGCTCAAGACTCGAGTGAACATCTTCATCTTGGTCTTTAGGAACAAAGCTGCCAGCCTGAACTCTTTCAAGTAGCTGAGCCAAAACTTTGGTTAGTCTTTCTGCCTCGTCGCTGCTCAAATATCCGGCAGTAAACAGGGCTTTTACATGTGCCCTGGAACCAGCGATGTCATATGGCGCCAGTCGCCAGTCAAAATGCGTTGATTTACTTAGAGCTGCCACCGAATCAGCCGCCGAAGAGGCGAACCTACTGCCCCAGAGTGCACCTGGCTTAGACTCACTTGCCATGTGAGCGTCTCGCCGAAATCTTGCTTGGAAGAGCCCAAAGTTCAATAAAGCCCTTGGCTAGTGATGAATCGAAGCTGTCGCCGGTGTCGTAGGTGGCCAAGTTGAAGTCATACAGGCTCTGTTCAGATCTGCGTCCAGTAACTACTGCCCTACCCCCGCGCAGTTTAAGGCGGATTTCTCCCGAGACATACTTTTGAGTGTGGTCGATGAAAACATCCAGCGAGCGCTTCAAGTCCGAGAACCAAAGACCTTCGTAGACCATGGTTGCCCACTTGTCTTCGATGCCTTTTTTGAACCGGTTTACATCACGCTCAAGGGTGAGGTTCTCGAGCTCTTCGTGGGCCTGAATCAAGGCAATCCCAGCAGGGGCTTCGTAGATCTCACGGGATTTGATTCCAACTAGACGATCTTCAACGATGTCGATACGCCCAACACCATGAGCACCTGCCAATTCGTTCATCTTCTTGACCATTTCGATGGCGCTGTAGGAAACTCCATCGATGGCAACCGGAATTCCCTGGTCAAACTTAATGATGACTTCAGTCGGCTCCCTAAGAACATCGGGGTCCTGTGTATAGGTGTAAAGGTCCTCGATTGGCGCATTCCATGGGTCTTCTAGGAAACCGGTCTCGACTGCTCTTCCCCAAACGTTCTGATCCACCGAGTATGGGCTCTTTTTTGACTGAGCAATTGGCAGATTGTGCTCGGCTGCGTATTCCAGAGCTTTGTCACGGGTTAGCGCAAGATCACGAATGGGCGCAATGGATGTAAGGTCTGGGGAAATAGCTGCTACTGATGCCTCGAAGCGAACTTGGTCATTTCCTTTTCCTGTGCAACCATGAGCAACTGTGTCGGCGCCTAGTTCCTTGGCGGTCTTTGCTAGGTATTTTGCAATGAGTGGACGAGACAGCGCCGAAACCAGGGGGTATCGCTTTTGATAAAGTGCATTGGCCTTTAGGGCAGGCATGATGTAGTCATCCGCAAACTCTGACTGGGCATCAATTACTACCGACTCGACAGCTCCGCAATCGAGAGCGCGCTGTCTGATTACCTCCATGTCTTCGCCACCTTGGCCAACATCGATGGCCATGGCAACTACCTCTTTACCGGTGGCGTCTTTCAGCCAGCCGATACCAACAGAGGTGTCAAGACCACCGGAATATGCCAAAACAACGCGCTGGGCCATTTGTCTCCTACTACTTCAAAAATCAGACCCGAAAAGGCTCGAGATTAGTTCAATCTTAGGCTTTTGAGCGCGTTGCCAGCCAAACCATAAGTGCCTTTTGAGCATGCAAACGGTTTTCAGCCTGATCCCAAACAACCGACTGTGGCCCATCCAGAACATCTGCTGCTATCTCAAAGCCCCGGTAGGCAGGAAGGCAGTGCAAAACGATCGCCTCTGGCTTTGCAATACTCATCAATTCACTATCGAGAGTAAACCCGGCAAAATCCTTTAGCTTTTGCTCCTTCTCCCCCTCTTGACCCATCGATATCCAAGTATCGGTGGCAACCACGTCGCTATCGATCAGGGCAAGCTTTGGTTCGGTATAAACATCAATGGAGCCGCCAGTTTGAAGGGCGATCTCTTCAGCTCTGCGGTAGATCTTTGGATTCGGCTGGTAACCAGCTGGCCCAGCTATCCGGATCTTCATACCCGCGGTCACTCCAGCCAGCATGTACGAATGACACATATTGTTTGAGGCATCACCGATGTAGGAAAGCACTTTGCCCTTCAGTGAACCAAGCTGTTCTCGAATAGTCATCAAATCCGCCAGCAATTGGCAGGGGTGAAAATCATCGCTCAGGCTATTAATTACTGGCACCTTTGAATTGGCCGCCATCTGTTCAAGACCGCTTTGGGCAAAAGTTCGCCAAACAATCATGGCCACCTGTCGCTCTAGAACCCTTGCCGTATCGGCTACCGATTCCTTGACCCCAAGCTGACTTGACCCAGAATCAATAATCAGAGGTGCTCCCCCGAGATCAGAAACTCCAACCGCAAAGGAAACTCTTGTTCGAGTTGAGGTCTTGTCAAAAATTAGAGCAACAGTTTTTGGTCCAGCAAAAGTTCTTTCCGAATAAGGACTGGCTTTGAGTTTTAGAGCAAGATCCAAGATTTCGGACTGCTCTTCGGGAGAAATGTCATCATCACGCAAAAAATGACGGGTCATAGCAAATCTCCTCTCGAAGTTTCTAAGGTAGCACCAAGGTGCCAACACCGCTGGAGGTGAAGATCTCAAGCAAGATGCTGTGAGGCGCACGCCCATCGATAATGTGAGCCCTGGGCACTCCCCCAGCAAGCGCATTCAGGCAAGCCTGCATCTTGGGAATCATTCCCGATTCAAGTTGTGGAAGCAGTTCAGTCAGCTCAGCAACACGAATTTCGGAAATCAAAGAATCTTTGTTGGGCCAATTGCTATAAAGCCCTGCGACGTCGGTGAGAAGAAGTAGTTTTTCCGCTCCCAACGCCACAGCCAGTGACGCAGCTGCTAAATCTGCATTGACGTTCAGAAGCGAGCCATCGGATCCTGGGGCCACAGTCGACACAATTGGTACTACCCCGCCAGCTAGTGCTTCCAAAACAATGCGCGGATTAACTTGAGTAACTTCCCCCACTAAACCAACATCAAGTGGGTTTCCGGCTTGATCTGTTGTTGTTTGCTCAGCCCTGAACAAGTTGGAGTCTTCTCCGGACAAAACTAGAGTTTTTGCACCCGCGTCTTCAACTAGTTTGGCCAACTGAGCCGATATCTGATTTCTCAGGACATCCTTCACAACATTCATAACCTCAGGGGAAGTGACCCTAAGGCCTGATCGAAACTCGGTTTCGATTCCAAGCTCTGCTAGCTTTGCCGTTATCTGCGGTCCTCCACCGTGAACGACCACAGGTTTTATGCCAACAAATCTCAAGTAAGCCATATCTTCGGCAAATGCCTTGGTTAGTTGCTCGTCCACCATCGCATTGCCACCAAATTTTATGACGACAACTTTTCCGTGAAAATCCTGGAGCCAAGGCAAAGACTCGATGAGTGTTTCAGCTTTGATGCGTGCTAAAGCTGCGTCCTGAATCTGATTTTGGCTCATTAGCTGGAGTACTCGCTGTTCTCGATTACGTACTCTTTGGTCAAATCGTTCGTCAAAATTGTCGCCCTCTGATCGCCCGCATTCAAGCCGATCCGAATAAAAACTTCGCGAGCAGCCAAATTGACAAGTGAGCGGTCTTGGTCAGGACCGCCCTTAGATGAAACTCGAACGCCGTTTATCTCAACATCAATATCGTATGGGTCATACTCTGCCGCTGTTGTTCCAATTGCGGCTAGGATTCTTCCCCAATTCGGATCGTTTCCATAGATGGCTGTCTTGAACAAATTGTTTCTTGCAATTGCTCTTCCAACTTCAAGGGCGTCTGCTTCCGATGCGGCACCGTGAACCTCAATAGCGATTTCGTGGGCTGCGCCTTCGGCATCCTTCATCAGCTGTCTTGCCAAATTCATGCAGACATCAACCAGTAAGTTCTGAAATTCTTCAGCCTCAGCCTTGATGCCACTTGCCCCAGAAGACAAAAGAATCACCGTGTCATTAGTTGAGGTGCACCCATCCGAGTCGAGTCGGTCAAAGGAAACAGAAGTTGCCGCGCGGAGATGATTATCGATGTTTGAAACCTCAGCATCGGTAGTGATAACAACCAACATGGTTGCAAGCGCCGGGGCGAGCATTCCAGCTCCCTTTGCCATTCCACCAATTTTCCAACCAGCTGCAGAGGTGGCAGTTGCAAGCTTTGGTACTGAATCAGTTGTCATGATCGCATGAGCGGAGTCAGCTCCCCCATCTACTGACAGGCCTTTGCAGGCTGAAGCAATTGCCGGGTAAAGCTTCTCGGTATCAAGCTGAACTCCAATTAGCCCTGTTGAACAAACCAAAACATCCTGAGCTGACAGATCAAGAGCATCAGCTACTAGCTCAGCTGATTTATGGGTAGTTTGAAAACCCTGGGCTCCGGTGTAGCAATTAGCTCCGCCACTGTTTAGAACAACCGCTCTACAGGCACCGTCCTTTATGGCCTCCATAGACCAAAGCACTGGATTCGCCTTTGCTCGGTTGCTGGTAAAAACCGCAGCCGCATCATCCTTGGGCCCCAAGTTCTGGATGACAGTGACATCGAGCTTGCCGCTTGACTTTAAGCCTGCAGCAACAGAGCCTGCTTTGAACCCTTCTGCAAATGTCACGCTCACGAGCTAAACCCAATTCCATCAAGGCCCAGGCTCTCTTGGAAACCAAGCGCAAGGTTCAGAGATTGAATTGCTGCACCAGCTGTGCCCTTGACCAGGTTGTCAATTGCACAAACGATAACCACTCGTCCAGAGTGTTCATCTAGGGAAAGACCAATGGTTGCGTTGTTTGATCCGGCTAGATCTCCAGTATTTGGAAACTCGCCCTCGTCAAGAACGTGGATAAATTGTTCATCGCCATAAGCGTCGAGATAAACCTCGCGAAGTGAGTTCAGGGTTGTTCCGGGCTTAGCCTTAGCGGTATTCACCGAAAGAATCCCCCGAAACATTGGAACCAGCACAGGAGTAAATGACACGCTCACTTGATGGCCAGCAGCATTAGATAGGTTCTGCTCAATTTCTGGGGTGTGGCGGTGTACTCCCCCAACGCCGTAGGCATGGGATGAGCCTTCGCCTTCACTTACCTTTTCGGCGACAGGGGTTCTTCCGGCACCTGAAGTTCCGACCGAGAGAATCGAAACGATGTCAGACGGCTCAACTAAACCTGCGGTCAGGGCAGGTGCTAGCCCTAAAGTAATTGCTGTGACGTTACAACCTGGAACGGCAATTCGCTTAGCGTTTTTTCCCAGTCGCTTGCATTCTCAAGCCGAAAATCTGCACCGCAGTCGAGAATCAATTCGGTATCCCCAAGCCAACTAGCGACCTCTGCGCTTTTGGAATGCGGCATAGCGAGAAACACCACATCGTGTCCCTGTACGTTCGTTGCATTAGTTTCAACAAAGACTAGATTCGCGTGTGCCGAGTTATCAGGATGCAAAGATGAGACGGTTTGTCCTACGTTGCTGTTAGCCGTCACGGTTTTAAGTTCCAACTCGGGGTGATTTGCAACCAAACGCATTAACTCGCCACCAACGTATCCGCTGGCTCCCGCGATTGCAACAGTCAAAGCCATCTCGGACTCCCTTCGGCTTATTGGTTTAGGAACGAATTTCTGCGCTAAATTTTTGCTTTGCATTGTTAACTCCGGCATCGCGAGCTTCGCTCGCCTCCGCCTGAGTTAAGGTTCGGTCCATAGCTCGGAACCTCAAAGCAAAGGTCAGAGATTTCGATCCCTCTGGAACATTTGAACCTCGGTAGTCATCCGTCAAAGCGATGTCCTCGAGGAGCCCACCGGCTCCTTCTCGAACAGCTGCCAATACCTCAGCTGCCGGAGTTTCGATCTTTACAACTAAGGAAAGATCCTGAGTAGCAGCGGGTAAAGTTCCAATCGGTCTTGCAGTCACAGATGCAGGAGCAACAGAAAACAAAGCGTCTAGGTTAATCTCAAAAACTCCAACAGTTCTAGGAAGATCGTGAGATTTGCTAATTGAAGGATTCAGCTCACCAACGACGCCAACGACAACTTTCCCAACCATCAGTTCAGCTGAGCGTCCTGAGTGAAGACCTTTTGGCTTGGCCTGGCGAACAGCTAGTTCCACTCCGACAGCAGAACCAACAACTCGCGCTGCTTCTAGAGCGTCTTCGACACCGGCGGTGACCGACTTAGCTCCAGGCTGAGAACCAAGTCTTAAACCTAGAAACAGACCAGCAAGATGCTTGGGCTGGTTTGGAATTCCCTTTTCAAGATTCGCAATTTGCTCTGCAGTAGGCCTGGCACTGGTGTCGGGAAATACTGGCGGTTTTGAGCTGGCCGATATAAACACGGATCCGTGTTCAACAATTGCCAAGTCAGTAAGACCGCGCGAAAGGTTTCTGCGAGAGGTATCAATAAGTCCAGGAAGAAGTGACATCCGAAGAGATCCGGCTTCTTCTTGGATTGGGTTTGCAAGGACCACGGCTTTGGAAGCGTCAGCAAAGAGATTGTTTGAGTCGGCTGATACAAATGGGTAGCTCAGAATTTCAGTGCAACCAGCTGCCGCAAGTGAATTCATAGCAGAGGCTCTAAAGTTCTGTTCCCTTGTTAAACCTCTTCCCGGGGGCGCAACAGGCAATATTGAAGGAATTCGGTCATAACCGGTGATTCGAGCAATTTCTTCGACTAGGTCTGTCTTGTGCAGAAGATCTGGTCTCCAGCTAGGTGCAACAACCTTCAGTCCCATCTTGGCGGCGCTGACTTCGGCACCGATGTCACGAAGTACCTTCTCAATTTCCTGCTGGCTGTAATCAACGCCCATCAATTCGCTGGCAAATCCGTTGGGTAGGAAAATTTCAGTAGCAGGTTCAAAATCTGAAAATGTTGCTCCAAGGGTGCCAACTTTTCCACCTGCGTGAAGTTCCAAAAGCTGAATGACTCTTGCTGAAGCTAGTTCCCCAACTCTCGGATCAACACCGCGTTCATAGCGCTTTGACGCCTCAGAAAAAAGCTTGTGCCTTCTTGCAGTTCTCGCTACAGAAATACCGTCGAAGTGGGCAGTTTCAATCAAAACATTTTTGGTAGTTTCCGACACCTCTGTATTGAAGCCACCCATTACACCGGCCAGACCAATTGGACCAGACTCATCCGTGATAAGTAAATCTTCTTCGCTAAGCTTTCGCTCTTGGCCATCGAGAGTCTTTAGACTCTCACCCTTCTTTGCACGACGTATGGTTAGGCCACCTTTTATCTTGTCAAGATCGTAGGCATGGACTGGTTGACCAAGTTCAAGCATCACGTAGTTAGTGATATCTACCGCCAGAGAAATAGAGCGCATGCCTGCAAGTTTTAATCTGGCGCGCATCCAAGTGGGAGTCGGCTTGGAAGCGTCAATTCCAGTGACAGTTCTAAGCACAAAACTTTGTGAAGTCTTGCGTCCACGAATTGGAGCAGAGTCTTGGATTACTAGACCAAAACCTTCCGCCTTAACTGGCTGAGCATTCTGAGCTGGATCGCGGAACGTAACTCCTGTTGCGTGGGAATACTCTCTAGCAACACCTCGGATTGAAAGACAGTAGCCGCGGTCTGGCAGAACATTAATTTCAGCCGCGCTGTCAAATAGGCCTAGAAGTTCAATGGCGTCGGTACCAACGATCGGATCAAGTCCCATAGAAGCTAGGCGCAAAATTCCATCGTGATCGTCGGAAAGATTAAGTTCCCGGCCGGAAGCAATCATTCCGTCACTGGTGTGACCGTAAGTTGAACGAGCAGAAATCACAAAATTTCCGGGCAGCACAGCTCCTGGCAAGCTCACAACAACTTTGTCACCAACTTCAAAGTTGGCTGCTCCGCAGACAATTCCTCGAACCGATGCTCCACCATCAGCGGCTTTGGATCCATCTGGGGCTACCTGAACCTGACACCAGCGAATGGTTTTTCCATTTGCCTGAGGTTCGGCCACAAACTCCAAAACCTGTCCAACTACCAGTGGACCTTTTAGGTCAAAGCTGTGAACAGCCTCTTCTTCAAAACCAACACGAACGAGCTGATCCATGACAGATTCAGGCGTTGCATCTGAAGGAAGAACAACATATTCACCAAGCCAACTCAGTGGGACCCTCATCTACAGCACCATCCCAAACTGCTGGCTGAATCGCACATCGCCTTCGACCATGTCGTGCATGTCGCTGACTTCGTTTCTAAACATCAAAGTGCGCTCAATGCCCATTCCAAATGCGAATCCGGAATAAACCTCAGGATCAATTCCACTGGCGCGTAAAACGTTCGGGTTCACCATTCCGCAACCGCCCCATTCGACCCATCGCGGACCACCTTTGGCACCGGGATGCCAAACATCTAGCTCTGCCGAGGGCTCGGTGAACGGAAAAAATGATGGACGCAGTCGAATTTTGGCTTCATCGCCGAACATGATGCGCGCGAAGTGTTCAAGTGTTCCGCGAAGATTGGCCATGCTCAACCCCTTGTCGATGGCAAGACCTTCAACTTGGTGAAACACTGGGGTGTGAGTGGCATCTAACTCATCAGTACGAAACACTCTTCCAGGGCACAAAACATAGATAGGGACTTCCCTAGCTAACATGGATCGCACCTGAACAGGAGAGGTGTGGGTTCTAAGAACTAGTTTCTGCTCGGTTGGCTCAACAAAGAACGTATCCTGCATGGCCCGAGCTGGGTGATCGGCATCAAAATTCAAGGCATCGAAGTTGAACCATTCACTTTCAACTTCTGGCCCCTCGGCGATTTCCCAACCCATTCCCACAAACACATCGGAAATCTTCTCCTGTAGCAGGCTAAGTGGATGACGCGCGCCGGTTCGAGCAATTCTGCCCAAAGCAGTGATGTCAATAGCTTCTTTCTCAAGAAGCCTGGCTTCTTCTGCGGCTGACAGTTCGCTCTCTCTAGCCTCAAAGGCTTCGGTTACTTTTGCCCTTGCGGATCCAACAATTTTTCCAGCTTCAGCCTTTTGATCTGCGGCTAGTTTTCCGAGCTTTGCGCTGTAGCCTGCCAGTGCAGAACCATCACCAAGAATCGAACTTTTTACTTTTTTGAGTTCAGCCAAAGAACCGGCTTTAGTAATTTCCGCCAAGGCAGTCTCGATAGCCTTAGTGACCTCAGCTTGAGAAATACCCTTGGAGTTGGACATAGTTCTAAAGTTTACCGATTAGCTGTTCTGGGCGAAGGCTGACGCGTACATGCAAACGCTGGCAGCGGTTGCCAAGTTCAAAGATTCAGCTGCTCCAAAGATGGGAACCTGAACCAACTTGTCAGCCAAGGCTGATACTTCTGGCTCCAGACCCCACGCTTCATTGCCAAATAGCCACAGTGTGGGCTTAGCAAGCTCGGCCGATTCGATGGTGGCAAGCGATGCCCCGGCCACATCAGCTCCAAGGACAGCTAACCCGGCCAGCTTGAACTTATCGAGTGAAGATGGGATGTCGGCATCGATAACGAACGGAAGGTGGAACATCGAACCGGTTGTCGATCTAACAACCTTTGGATTGTAGATATCCACGCTGCCCTTGCTGAAAATCACCGCGTCCGCACCAGCAGCATCAGCTGCACGAAGTACTGTTCCAGCATTACCCGGGTCGCGAATTTGTGCCAGGAAAGCAACCAGTTTCGGCTTTGATAAAAGTACGTCATCAATTGATA
>CAZKQH010000034.1:0-12220 GCA_964554845.1 uncultured Rhodoluna sp.
TTGGTTCTTCGAAAGTTTTTCTAGTGCCGAAACGGCATCTGACAGTTTCTCTATTTTAACAACCCTGAGACCATCAGGTTCATTTCCCGAAATTTCCGGGCAATTGCCAGCCGGTGCCAAAAACACCGTTGCTCCGGCAGCTTTGGCCCCGTGGAGTTTCAACACCACTCCGCCAATGGGCCCAACCACCCCTGATTGCTGAATTGTTCCTGTACCGGCAACGTGGAGTCCCCCGGTGATGTCTCCTGGCGTTAGCCGGTCAATGATTCCCAGGGCAAACATCATTCCTCCGGAAGGGCCGCCGACTTCGCCGAGCTGAAGTTCAATATCGACCGGAAAATCATATTTATAGCCAACCAAAATACCAAGTCGGTAGTTGCCTTCGGCATCCTTAACCGGAATCACTTCTTCAGTGACTTCAACTCCATTGCGGTTGACTGTGACTTCAACAGAAGCTTTCTCATCCCAGGCTCCAACTATGGACCGAAGTTGCTCGATGCTAGTTAGCCTCTGGCCATCAACGGAGATCACAAAATCCGCAGCAACTAACTTGCCGCTCGATGGTGAATCTGCTGTCACCTGAGCTATGTAGATCTCTCTGGGGGTTTCATACTTTAGATGCCCGAGAGCAGCAGCAATGGCATCCTGTTGCGAAACTTCCATCATCGCGCTGGATTCGGCTCTAACTTCTTCGCTTGTCCGATTCGGAGGGTAAAGAGCCTCAACCGGAACAACTTTTTGCTTAGCATCCAGCCAAGCAAAACCAATTTCGATCCAACTAGGGGTGCGCTCAGGTCGTCCCACAATGCTGACGGTGAGAACATCCAGTTGACCTTCGGATTCAAAGCTTTGCTGATTTTTGATTTCAATTACCGGTTCGCCGTCAACTTCTCCCAGAACATCGAATGTCGGTCCTGGTCGCTCAATTAGATAAGGGGTTGGCAAAACCACCAGTGTCACAAGAGCTAGAAAGAAAGTCAGCGCCACAAAAAAACCGAGGCCACGCTTGGCTGAAACCATAGCTTTCGATCCGCCCCGTTGTCTTCGGAAAAAGGTCATTACCGCCCTAAGAAACTTTGATTAGCTTCAAGCCTAGGTCAGCCCTAGTTTCAAATGAGCGTATTAGCTCACGCTCTCGGCGAACACCCAGAAAGCAAGACCAAAGCACCCAGCCGATTACCAATTGAAGCAAGTAACCTAATGCTGTAGCTAGCTAAGGAGCTTTTCGTGGACGAGCAAAAACCAGAGGATTTCGAAGCACTGCTTCGCCGCTTCCTCGCGGGCGAGCCACTAGATCCAGAACAAATTGCCAAAGCCGCAGGTCTGCCTGTTGATCCGGCTGCTCTCCAGCAACGTCTCTCCAAACTAACCTCGGCAATCGTTCCAGGAGAATCAACGGATGGATTGAACTGGTCACTGGTTGAAACTCAGGCTAAGCAAATTGCTGGCGCGAATTCAAGACCAGTACCTGAGTCAGTGGGTAAAGCTATCGATGCGGCAATGGCAACCGGAAGCCTTTGGTTAGATGAGGTCACCGAGGTTGCCTCCATCACCTCAGAGCCGAAACTACTCTCACGCGAGCTCTGGGTTGCGGACTCACTCGGCCTATTCAAAGATCTAGCAACTCCTGTTGCTAACAGAATGTCTGAAGCGTTGACCGAAAACTTCAAAGAGAATTTGCCTGAAGAATTCTCAGGATTTATGTCCCAAGCTAGCGGCCTGATGAAATCTGCCGGTTCCGTGATGTTTGCAATGCAGATGGGTCAAGCCCTTGGTCGTATGGCAGAAGAAGTCCTAAGTGCTGGAGACATCGGACTTCCAATCTTTAAAGAACCTCGTCCGGCATTTGTCGCCCAGAATTTAGCGCAACTAGTTGATTCGCTCGAGGAAGAATCCGATCAGGTCTACTTCTACTTCGTCATTCGTGAGCTTGCCCACGCCAGACTTTTCAAGCAAAGCAAATGGCTACGCGATTACACGGTCAACCTAATAACTTCTTATGCCAGAGAGATCTCAATCGATAACACGCGCATCATTGAGATGTCGGAAAACTTTGACCCGGCCGATATTGGAAACATTCAAAAAGCCTTCGAATCAGGATCACTAATTGCCCCTCGTACTGCCTCACAGACGGTTGCGCTGGAGAGAATCGAAACTGTACTAGCCCTGATTGAAGGATGGGTGGATTGCGTGACTCAAGCAGCAACAACTCGTCTGCCAAGATCGGCAGCTATTGCCGAGGTGGTTAGAAGAAAGCGCTCCGCTGGTGGGCCGGCTGAAAAAACCTTCTTGACTCTCATTGGTCTTGAACTAAGACCAAGAACACTTCGCGAAGCTTCGGCGATGTGGAATGAAATTACCGACAAAGTCGGAATTCAAAAGCGCGATGCGATATGGACCAAGCCCTTCGAGACTTACTTAGCTGAGCCTGAATGCAACAACGCTAGAAACCTCGATGGGGTTCGCTCTCTAGAGGCATCAAAGGTTGCAAACGAAAGCCTGAGCTCGCGCATTGCCCTGGTTATCCCAACATAAAGAAGTCTCTTCTCTTCCTGGATAGCAGCCGGAGTCTTGGCATAAGTAATAGGTAGGTAACCCTCGTTGAGCCCAACTATGAAAACCATTGGCCACTCCAAACCTTTAGCCGCGTGAATGGTTGAAAGTGTCACTGCCTCAGTGGTTGGTTCGTGCTGTGAGTGAGCGCGATCTGCCAGTTCAAGAGCGAAATCATTTATACCCGCACCCTCTGGCAATTCATCAAGCATCAATAGCAGTGAATTAAGCGCTTCCCACTTGCTTGCAACAACGCCAACTTCAGTTGGCTTATTCGCCTGCCAGCCTAGGGATCGAACGATATCACTTACCGCCTGATGTAAAGGCTTCCCCGAAGGACTGAGCGACTCTGCTCGAATCAGTTGCACAGCGCTTTTGATTTCTGGTCGCGCGAAAAAGCGCTCTCCCCCGCGAAGTTGATAGCTGATATCCAACGCATCGAGTGCACGCTCCAAAACTTCCGACTGGTTGTTGATGCGATACAAAACAGCGATGTCGCTTCTTGGCACACCGGATTGGATTGCTTCGGCAATTGCTGAAGCTACCGCCTTGGCTTCAGCTTGGGATGATTCAAAGCTTGCAACTTGCGGTGCGGTGCCGGCAGGCCCTGCTGCCTCCAGCTCTCCGCCAAGAGCTGAATCGCTAGTTAGGCGATTAGCAAAAGCAACTATCTGCTGGGTGGAGCGGTAATTGGTTGTTAGATCCACAACGCTCGCTCCTGGGAATCGATCGGCAAAGTTTCTCAGAAACTCACTGCTTGCGCCAGTAAAGGAGTAAATGGTCTGATTTGGATCTCCAACCACACAAAGTTCAGCGTGTTCCCCAAGCCACTGATCCAAAAGTGCATGCTGAAGCGGTGAAATGTCCTGGTACTCATCGACCGTAAAGAATCGGTACTGGCTTTGAACGTGAGCTAGAGCACGTGGTTCGGCCTTCAAAAGCCCAAGAGTTAGAACCAAAACGTCTTCCCAATCCAGTTTCTGAGCGCGAATCTTTTCTTGTTCGTAAAGTTTCTGGACCTCGAGATTCTTCTGAAATGAAAGCCCGGCAACTTTTGGTCGTAGGTCAGCAAGCTCCGAATACTCATCCATCGAAAGCATGGAGTATTTTCGCCACTCAATCTCACTTGCCATATCCCGCAAAGCTGCGTTGTCTAAGTTGATCGACAAAGACTTGGCTGCAATTCCAATCAGTTTTGCCTTGGACTCTAAAATCGAAGGGGCTGGAACTCCAACTAACTGAGGCCAAAAGTATTCAAGCTGAGCAAGCGCTGCCGCGTGGAAAGTCCTAACCGAGACTGCTCCAACGCCGAGAGATCGCAGTCTTGAGCGAAGTTCCCCGGCTGCGCGGTTTGTGTAAGTAAGTGCCAGAACGCGATTGGCCGCAAAGTGTCCAGTTGCAATTCCGTATGCAATGCGATGGGTGACTGTTCTGGTCTTTCCGGTTCCCGCTCCAGCAAGAATGCAAGTTGGCCCAACCAAAGCCTGGGCAGCCACCTGTTGCTTTGGGTCTAACCCGGCAAGGATGCTTTCGGCGTTAGCGTTTGCCATGGGCCGTATTTTCGGTTGCCGAGACGATTTCTTTACCAAACCACAACTCAATCATCGCGCGCGAGATTGATGCTCGACCCGGAAGCAATAGGTCCTTTGCCTCGGTGGCAAGTTCATCGCGACTGAACCACCGTAGCTTTGAAATCTCTTCGCCGTCGGGACGAAGTGGCTGGGAAGAGTTAGCTCTCGCGCTAAATCCGAGCATCAATGAAGCAGGATATGGCCATCCCTGCGAATAGGTGTAGGTCGCATCAAATACATCCAGTCCCGACTCCTCTTTCATCTCTCTGACTACCGCTGCTTCCAGCGACTCTCCAGGTTCAACAAACCCGGCGAGAATTGACCACTTGTTCGATTCCCAGATTCCTTGAGAGCCAAGCAGGATTCGATCGTTTTCATCGAAGATAGAAACAATCACCGCGGGGTCAGTCCTTGGAAAAATCTCAAGTTCGTCCACCTGGCATCTTCTAACCCAACCGCCCTGCTCGATTGTTGTGGAGTTTCCGCAGCGCGGGCAATGAGTGTTGTTCTGGTGCCAGTTGGCTAGAGCAAGTGCTTGGGCGAAGATTCCAACATCAAGCGCCGATAGATTGGCACCGCTTGCCCTGAGTGAAATCCACTTGTTCGAATCAGGCTCGATTTGATTGGCTTGTGCTTTGTCTAGAACTACTAGGCAGATTCCCGATCCTGCAGGACAATAGCTACTCGCTTCTAGAGTTTTTCCAAGGTAAACAACAACCCCTGATTTAGGAGCTGAAGAAAAAGGAACTAGAGCAAGCGCCGAGTCTTGGCCGAGTAGAACCTTGCCCTGGTGCATCAGCAGAGCCATTGAAGTTGAGTGGTTTCCAAGAACAGTAAAGATCTCTGGATTGGCGCGCAATAAGTAGTCTCTATCCAGCGCCGAGCGAGCCAGTGGTGGCAGCGGATTGTGGCTCACTTTATCCCTCGCGTGGCGAAACTGAATAGATCGGGCTAGATTGTCTAACCTTAAAAACATGGCTAGATCTCCCTTGATTTTAGCGGCCCTAGCGAAGGACGCCGTTCCCCAGTTTGACTTCGCCCAGGTGAAGAACCTTGATGGCGGATCTTCGGGTGCTTTCGACGCTGCCCTGCTGACAGCCAAAAGCGGAGAACACTTCGTAGTTCGAATGGCCAACAGCGCCAGCGCTGGAACCGAACTAGAAGCTGAGATTCGCGCTATCAAAACTTTCACTCCCGCTATTCGCCTAAACCTCCCTTTTGAACTAAGTGAGCTAGTTGGTGACACCCAGGACTCCGAGGGTGCTCGCGCCATGGTGTTTAACTTCGTCTACGGAAACCCAATAGAAATCAGTCGCGTAGAGCCACTTGCCGATCTAACCCTCAGCATCGCAACTTCAATCGCCGCAATTCACAAACTCCCTGTTGAGTTAGTCCAGAACGCTGGCTTTCCAGAACTTGACCCGGCATCAAACCTTAAGTACCGAGTTTCTGAGCTAGACCGTGCAGCTCAAACCGGAAAAGTTCCGCCAATTCTGCTGCACCGCTGGGAGCAGGCGCTGGAAGACACCAGCTTGTTCCGCTACCAGCCAACTGTTATTCACGGCAGCCTAAATGGCCAGAGCGTTTTGGAACTCGACGGAAAAGTTTCTGGAGTACTTCACTGGTCCGGACTTCGAATTGCCGACCCAGCAGAAGATCTTTCATGGATTCTCGGAGGGGCAGTCCCTGAGCTTTCTCGAAACCTAATCGCTCGCTACTTCGAAGCAAGACCTGGAGCTGACAGCAACATCTGGCCTCGTGCACTTCTATACAGCGAACTAGAGCTAGCCAGATGGCTATTGCACGGTTATTCAACAGGAAACCAAGAAGTTATCGAAGATGCCGTTGGAATGCTGTTGGTTCTTACCGAAGAAGTAGAAACCGGCAAAGCAGAAAGAATTCACGCAGCTCCACTGGCAACTTCAATTGCCCTAGCCAAGTTGGCCACTGAGCCTGCTGCCCCAACAATCAAGAACGACGAACTGTTCTAAACAAACAGCTCTTGCCACATCTGCAATAACTGGTGCGGTCCTGGAACGCTCTCTGGCCGAAGTTCAATGTCTTCCCCAACGAAGTAGAAGCAGACATCAATTTGCTCTATGGGGATTTGCTTGAGCTCTGAATAGGCGAAACGGTAAAGGGCAAGCTGAAGGATCATCTGCTGCTCGGTTTGTTTATCCTTTGGTGCAGAGCCGGTTTTCCAATCAACAATCTCGAATCGGTCCCCTACCTGAAAAACCGCATCCAGCTTGCAAACAAAAGTGTTTTGTCCGCGAGTGAGATTGATCTCAATCTCAACATCCACTGGGCTCACTCCGTGAAACCTTGAGTTCTTGAAAATCTCAGTGAGCTGATTGATTTCAGCGGGAGCATCGTCGACCTCAGAGATTATGAAATCCTCAACCCAAGAGTGGAATGCAGTTCCCATCTTGGTGGCGCGATAAGGCTCGGTTGGAACCGGCCTTTGATACTTAGCCGCCTGAGCTGAAAGATCGGCTATGAACTCCTTGAACTTTGAGGCCGGAATTCGAACTGGAAGATCAACCTTGGTTAGTCTTTGCAACCGGTCATCTTGCTCTTTTAGTAGCAAGTCAATTTCTTGGTGAATCGTTGAGGTGTTTAGATCTTCGGCGCTGATCCGTGGCAGCTTTGCAGTGGCTTGCTCAACTTGCGAAGCAGAATCGGCAACCACTCTCGCGTGAGTCTCACCAATTGGTTCCAGCGGCCAAATCTTTTCGCGAGGAGATAAATCAAGCGGATTTTCTGCCGAGGTTAGATCTGGGAACTGGTAAATACCTTCAGCTAATTCAGTCATGAAGCGAGATGGCTTTCTAGACCCTGCGTTAGCTGGCTTCCAATAAGATCCTGTAAAAAGTAGTGCTTCTCTAGTTCTAGTTATCGCCACATAGATTAGACGGAATTCTTCGCGCAGCTGGTGTTCTTTGTTATCTGCCTTGAACTGATCAGTAGCTGCTTTTACTTCCGCCTGAATAGTTGCACTCTCAAACTTGAAAACCGGAAGCGAAGCAGCATCCCCGCGCAGTGGATAAGGTAGCTCAGCACCTGATAGCCAACCCGAAGTTGATCTTGGCTTGGAAGGAAAATCGTCCTCGACCAGGTTTGGAATGGCCACAAAATCCCACTCGAGTCCCTTGGCTGCATGAACCGTGAGTACCTGTACTACTCCTGCACCTGGTGTCACCCTAGGAATTTCAAACCGTTCCTTCTTGGTTGCGTACTCCAGCCAATTCAAGAACTGACCCAGCAGAGCACTTGCCGAACCAGAGCCGAATCCAGAAACGATTTCGTAGAAGGACTGAAGCTGAGCCAGCGGGTTGGCAAGCTTGGGATTTGCTCGAAGCTCAATATCCAGCCAAAGCTCCTCGGCACAAAGCCTCACAAAATCAGTCAACGGTAGAGCTGTTGCCAAACGCAGGTTCTGAAACAGCGTTGCAGCTTCTTGTAAACGGCTAAGCGATTCGTCTGAGAACTCTTTGAGCAATTCAAGTTTTGGATTCAAAACCAAATCAAGAGCTTCAACTATTGTGATTTCTTCACGGAAGACGCCCTCTTGTCTAGGCCCTGAGAGTTTCTTAGCCATAACAAAGAGTCGGTCAATGTCTTTGATTCCAATACGCCACCTGGCTCCAGTAAGCAGTCGAATTAGTTCGCTGCCGGAATCAGCTCGCTGCACCACTTTGAGTGCGCAAACTAAATCAACTATCTCGGGTAATTCGAGTAGTCCCCCGAGACCTACGACCTCTACTTCAATTCCCTGAGATTGCAGTTTCTCAACAAACAGTGCCATTGAAGACCTCTTGCGCATCAAGACTGCACACTTCTTCCCCGCAGCAACCGCAGGCTTCAACCAACTAGCAACAGCGGTTGCCTCGTCCTCGATGGTTTGTTCAAAGGCAAAATCTGTAATTCCTTGAATTGCATCAGGCTTGGCAACGAGCTTGACGGGAAGTACATGTTCAGCACTTGCGGACCTAACTTCAAAACTTGCAGGTTCCTGCAACGGAAGTGAAATTCGATTCGCCATCTCTAGAACCTTGATTGGATTCCGCCAGCTGGTTTTAAGCGAGAAATGTCTAACACTTCCAAAATCGAGACCAAAATTATCGAGGTTCGAAGCGCTGGCTCCACGCCAACCATAAATCGACTGATTTGGATCCCCAACTGCAAAAACAGAACTGTTTCCAAAAAGCGTCGACAATAGTTTGGTTTGCAGTACGGAAGTGTCCTGATACTCATCCAGCAAGACGGCCGTGTAGTTTTCCCTGATCAGCATCGCTGAATCAGCATTTTCAGAAACGGCCTTGTATGCCAGGGCAACCTGATCGGAGTAGTCGACCAAGGACCGGCGCTTTTTCTCCTGCTGGAATCTTTCCGCAAGTTCAGCAATCAACGGTGTTGGCTTTAAGCCTTCAACTAGTTCTTCGATGTATGCAAAGCGAGAGTCAACACCTTGGCCGGCTTTTTTAGGTAGCTGGCCGATGTGGTTGGCGGTTGCTTCAATCACGGTTCTTACCTGTTCTGAGTCAGAGCCGTTGTCGCTTAAGGCCTGAGAAAGCTCCAGTACTTTTTGAACTATGGTGTCCAGATTTAGCTCGAGATCGCTAAGGCTTCCCGAAACATCGGAGCCATACCTAACGCACACTTCTCGAGCCAGCTGAAAAGCGGCTGCTTCGCTCAATAGCGTTGATTCGCTCTCGTAGCCCAGCGATAAACAGTTTTCCCTAAAGATCTGGTTCGCGAAGGCGTTGTAGGTGGAAATGTTTGGGGCAACGAATTCATACTCCAAATTCTCTGGCCAGTAGCTGGTCTCACGAAGCTTCAGCAGAGCCTCGAAGATTCTCTTGGATAACTCGGTTGCAGCTTTTCTGGTGAAGGTAAGTCCAAGAATCTGCTCGGGACGCGCAAATCCATTGGCCACCAACCAAAGCACCCGAACTGCCAATAGTTCCGTTTTGCCACTTCCCGCACCGGCAACTACTAAAGCTGGTGAATCAAGCGGAGCATTTTCAATCGCATTGATTTTCTCTGCGGCTAATTCAAAATCCTTGATTACCTTGAAAATCTCTGCCGCTGAGTATCTAGCCGACATAGCTCACCGCCGGAGTTAGGTGTAGCGAGCACGAGCCATAAGAGCGCTCGGATTCGCAATGGTTAGAAAGCTGTGCGACGAAGACCGAGCGAGACATACCTTCTGAGGAATCCAGTAACAACTTTTTGAACCTGGCGGATTCTTGGGTGTGCATGGCTGGTTGATTGCGCTCCTGGAACTTGGCACCGCCAACAATTAGCAGCTTTGCTCCCGCAAGCTGCTCCGGGCTGATTGATTCAAGCTCTTGGAATCCACCTTCAAGCACCGCCATTTGATAAAGGGCAAGTTGTGGGTTAACCAATGTCTCTGCAGCGGTGGCAGCTTGCTTGCCAGTTTTTAGATCAACAATCACAACATTGCCGTCGGGTAGCTGTTCAATTCGGTCAACTTGTCCCCGGACCTGGATGTTGCCCAGTTCGAAGTTGAAGTTTTGCTCCTTGGCTAAAACCCTTCCGCCGGCAGATTCAAATTGCTTTAGGTAATCAGCAAGGTTGGAAAGCATGCGCGCAGCTTGACGTTTACCTAACTGCTCTAACCAGTCCGCTTCGAACTCAAGCGAGTTCCAGCGAGAGAGCTTTAGCTTTTCAAGCTCGGCAAGATCAGATGACTCGGAGACTTCTAGCACTTCGTGAATTAAAGAACCGAGCGAGGCTTGGAAGGAACCGGCGGATCCACCGTGGGTTTCGATGAACCAGTGCAGGGGGCAGGTCAAAAAATTGTCCAGCTGCGATGGTCGAATCAGTAGCTTTTCGTTTTCCAAATCGGTAAGCGGCTCGGTTGTTGAAACCGGAAGCAATCCATACCAACTTCTAGGCGATGCCCCTGGCACTCCAGCTGCTGCTAATCGCGCAAGACCAAGCGCCGCTTGTTCTGGATTGGCGCTCTTGGTTGAGGCAAGTTCTCTACGAAGCTCGCCAACAATTGAACGAAGTGTGTAGGTCTTTGAGGACTTAGATTCGGTTGGCGGGTAGCTACCGTGAACGAGAGGGAGAAACTGCGATAGCTGTTCTTCTTCCTTTTCCGTTGCACTCATAATCAATCGCTGGCCACAAGCTCCCACGGCTTTGTTTAGCATCCGGAGTTCGCCCGGTAGTTCTGAACGCTTTAGCTCACCTGCCTGGGTTATCTCCCCTGCAACCAAAGCATCCAACACATTTGCCCGAAGCAGTGACGAGCGTGGCTTTAGGTTTGGCCACACGCCTTCACTAAGGCCTGGAATCACCACAGTGTCAAAGCGCTTTCCGATAAGTCCCGATGGAGTAAGAAGTAGCACCTGCTCACCGGTGCGATTATTTAGCGCCAGCGAATCCTCCGGAATTTCCCGTTCTAACTGATCTTCAATGAATTCGCTGGCGCGAGCGGTGGGGTTTCGCTCTGCGAATCTAGCTGCGGCAGCAAATAGCGAAAGAATAGAGTCCAGATTCTTTCCTGCCTGAATTGCTACTTCGGACACCCCGCGAGATAAAACAACCCAACGATTTAGCACTCCCGTTTCAGAAACCAAATTCCAAAGCACTGCCTCAGCTGTTGTTCCCTCAAGGGCAGCCAAGTCTTTAGTCGAATGCATGAGGCGAACAATCTTTTCCGCTTTTCGTGCCTCTGGGCTTCGCACCAAAGACAAAGTATTTGGATTAGCAAAGGCATCAACTAACAGCTGATCGGATGGGCCCTCAAACTCCTCCGCTTGCTTTCGAAGCGAACGCTTGAGGCGCAAAATTCCAAGCTGATCCAAACCTCCAAGTTCAGAGGAAAGAATCTCAACTGCTTGATCAAGACCTACTGGTACATCGCTCAAACTAACCCGAGCAAGCCGAAGTAGCTGACCTGAAGAATGATCGTCGCGAAGCGAGTTGGCAGAGCCAATAACCTGCACCGGAACTGACTCCGAACTCAGAGCAAGAGCTAGTTTTTCAAGCGCTGGTCGACTTCTTGCAACAACAGCCATCTTTGACCAGGGCACTTCATCAAATAGGTGCCTTCGCCTAAGTTCTCCGGCAACAAAGGAAAGCTCCTCGCTTTCGGAGCGGAATACTCGAACCTGCAAACCTTCCCCGGAAGTGTCAACATCAACAGGAGGATTCAGTCCTTTTCTTTGACGCCCAGCACGGGCAACATCAATGAAGGAGCTGATCTTGGCTAGCGCAGCGGAAATCTCAGGACGGCGAATGGCGTGAGTGGGCTCAAGAAATATCGGCTCCACCTTTTGGCTTACTCGCGCGGCAATTCTCTCAGCCAGTTGCATCATGGCCTTTGGATTTGCAACCCTAAAGCCAAGAGTGGCAACATCAGGGTCGCCAATCAAAGTGATTCCAGCCCCGAATCGCGTGAGCTGAAACAAAAACTCAGAAGCAGCTGGGGTTAGCTCCTGAGCATCGTCAACCAATATTGCTTTCAGGTTTGCAATTTCTTCAGGAAATGAATCCTCGGATTCCAGTTGATTCGCTGCTTTTCGAAGTAAGGACGCCGAGTCGTAGCGATCACGATCGGTTTTATTGAGTTTGTCTAAATAGCGCTCGTAGCACTGTGCCGAAGCAATCCATTGGTTCAAGCCCTGGGCTTTTCCAAGCTCTGCTAGTTGATTAGGTGTTATGCCGTGCTCTAAGCAAGCCGCGATTAGATCCCTAAGCTCAGTTCGAAATCCAGTCAAGGATCGAACGGTGGAATCCAGGTTTTTTGGCCAGGCGCTGGAATCGATTTCGGCTAGCACTTCTTTGAGTATTTGGTCCTGCTCGCTACCGCTAACTAGCACAGGCGCTTTCTTTCCTTCCCGTTTGGCTTTGGCAGCAAGGATCGAGAAAGCAAGACTGGTAAGTGTTTTGGCAAGTGGGCCGGTGCTTGCGCCCTGGTACTCCAGAGCTAACTGATCGCGAAGAGTATTTGCCGATTCACGAGTCGCAGCGATAACCGACAGTTCATCGGGCGAGCAACCTGATGTAACAAGTTGTAGGAAGCGAGCCGCCAATGCTGTGGTCTTGCCAGATCCTGG
>CAZKQH010000035.1:0-11963 GCA_964554845.1 uncultured Rhodoluna sp.
TACTCTTTCCTAAAGCTTTCTAACTCACTCCAGCGAGAATCAATCTGCGCCTGGTGAACGTGTTCCGGGTTTTCGGCCAACTTCACACCACATTCAGTGCAAAGACCTAAACAGTCCTCGCTGCAAACTGGTTTGAACGGAAGGCTTAAAACTACCGCATCGGTGATTGCCTGCTCAAGGTCGATCTTCTCGTCCTGAACCAGGAAATCATCTTCCTGCTCTAAAGAATAGGCGAAAAGCTCCTGAAAATCCACCTCGACCGCTAGTTTCAGGGGCTCTAGGCATCTCGAGCACTCGGCTAAAGCAGTTGAGTAAACTTCACCGGTTGCCAAAATCCCATCGTGGACCGACTCGAGACGAAGGTTCAGCTCGATTGTTTCCCCGGCTGGAACGGATGCTGCCCCTTGCCCCATGGGAATAGACAGTTGTATGTCCAGCTCGAGTTCTTTCATTTGTCCAGGGCGCCTGGTTAGATCATTGACCGGCACTTCAAAGATGCTCATTTGGAACCCCTCAGCGCTTTGGCAACCGCCTTCGACACATAGTTTTCAACGGGACCACCAAGCTCGGCTACCTGTCGAACCAAAGAAGAGGCCACCAAACCGTAAGCAGGATCAGCTGCGATGAAAACGGTTTCGATACCGCTCAAATCTCGATTGACTTTAGCCATTGGAAGTTCGTAGTCGAGATCAACATTGTTCCTAAAGCCCTTTAGTAGGACCCTGGCATCAACTCGTCTAATGTAATCAACTAACAAGCCTGAGGAAAGTTCGGTGACTTTAATGTTTGAGCTAGTGATTCCAGCCTCTGAAAGTGACTCCTTGATTAGTTGCACACGTTCGGCAATTGTAAAACGTGGAGCCTTATCTGGATTGTGAACTACCAGTACTTCAAGCTCATCAAACAGCAAGGCAGCCCGTTGGATGATATCGACGTGGCCAAGGGTAATCGGGTCAAAAGAACCCGGGTAGACGGCGAGTTTTGCCATAGCTCCAAGGTTAGCAACAAAAGAAGGCCTAGCCTTTGGCTAGATTTTCTGCGGTATTGGCTTGATCTATAGCTGACCTCAGTATTGGGTTATTGGCTAAAAGTGGGTCTGTCTCAAACAATTCCTCGAGCTCTATACGTACCTTTTGGATGAGATCAGAGTCCTGAATCACCCGCAACAGTCTCAAGCTAGATCGGCCTCCCGATTGACTAGCTCCCAGAACGTCGCCCTCGCGCCTAAGCTCTAGATCAATCTCGCTGAGCTTGAAACCATCACTTTCTGCAGCAACGGCTTCTATGCGCTGCAAAGCGATTGAGTCATCTTCGGCAGCGGTCAATAACAAACAAAGGCCCTTTGCACTTCCTCTTCCAACTCTTCCACGCAGCTGGTGCAGCTGAGAGATTCCGAAGTTGTCAGCATCAAGAATTACCATGGTGGTCGCGTTTGGGACATCGACCCCAACTTCAATAACGGTTGTCGAAACCAACAGATCAATTTCCTTGGAACTAAAGGCCTGCATGATTTGACTTTTCTGGTCAGCGTCCATTCGACCATGAAGCTCCTGAATCCGAACTCCACTCAATGCAGCATTTTTTCGAAGCTGTGCAACAGTTTTCTCAACCGAGGCACCGGAAAGCTCTTTTTCGGTTTCGTCGATCTTGGGACAAACCACAAAAGCCTGGTGACCCTTGGCTATTTCCTCAGCCACCCGAGACCACACCCGAGACACCAATGCAGGATCGCCTGCGCGAACCACGTGAGAGTCAATTTCTTTTCGACCAGCCGGCAGCTCTGTCAGTGATGAAACTGACATGTCTCCAAAAACTGTGACTGCCAGTGTCCTTGGGATTGGGGTTGCTGTCATAGTCAAAACATGCGGTGACAGCTTGCCTTTTAGGCGGAGCTTCTCTCTTTGCTCAACACCGAAACGGTGCTGTTCATCAATCACCACTAGACCTAAATCATAGAATTCAACTTTTTCTGAAAATAGAGCGTGCGTTCCAATAACGATTCGGGCTTTGCCAGAAACCACCTGCAGCATCGCCTTCTTGCGAGCATCGTTTGGAAGCTGCCCGGTTAGAAGAGTAAGTCCCACTTCTTTCGAGAGATCTTCGCCTAGGCTTTTTTCAATCGAGCGAAAGTGTTGTGATGCTAAAACTTCGGTCGGAGCTAAAAGCGCTGACTGACCATCACTATCAGCTACCGCCAACATGGCACGTAAGGCAACAAGAGTTTTTCCAGAACCCACCTCACCTTGCAGCAAACGGTTCATCGGATATGTTTTAGCAATGTCGGAGGTGATCTCACTTCCCACTTCAGTCTGACCGGCGGTGAGAGTAAATGGTAGGGCAGAATCAAATCGCGCTAAGTACCCGCCAGTTTTACTGATGCGGGCTGTTGCCGGCGCTTGCTCGTTATCTAATCGGCGTTGAATCAGGTTTGCCTGCAGTAAGAATGCCTCTCGGTAGACAAGTGTCTTCTTGGCAGAGGCAATTTCGTTTTTTGTGGTGGGCCGGTGAATTTTCTCCAGAGCATCGTTTATAGAAAGTAGCTTGTGCTTTTTTTGAAGATCCGCAGGTACCTCATCGGGAATAGGTTGAAGGGTGTCAAGGATGATTCCAAGCGCTCTTTGAATCATCCAAGTCGTCACATTGGCTGATGCTGGGTAAATAGGAATTGGCTGATCCGCCCAAGCCTTTGCGTCGAACTCCGAAACCTCCTCGGGGAACAGCTCGTAATCAGGATGGGCTAACTGCAGCTTCCCCTGATACTCGCCAATTTTTCCTGCGAACAATCCTCTGACGCCAGGCTTGAGATCTTTTTGCCTCCAGGCCTGATTAAAAAAGGTGAGGGATAAAAATCCACTTCCGTCTGTTATTCGAACCTCCAAAATGTGGCTGACTCGTCCCTTGGTGCGACGCTCTCTGGCATCCACAACTTCGGCCACGATAGACAAGCTCTCGCCGATTGGCAAATTTGCAATCGGAGTAAGTTCCCCACGGTTTGAATACCGCCTCGGATAGTGCTGAAGCAGATCTGCCACGGTCACAAGTCCAAGATTCTTGGCAAAGCTCTTAGCGGTTTTATCCCCAAGGACTCGGTCAAGAGCGGTTGTTGGAAGCAGCATTATTCAATCTTCCATTAGTGCACGTACAAATACGGTTAGGCTTTGCCAGACATGACAAGAATAATTGGTGGCCTAGTTGGCTCAAGAAAATTAGCATCTCCGGCCAAGAGCACTCGTCCAACATCAGACCGCATTCGTGAAAGCATCTTTGGCTCGCTCGAGTCAAGAAATGCTCTGCAAAAGTGTTCAGTTTTGGATCTTTATGCCGGCACCGGAGCTTTAGGGCTTGAGGCCTTAAGTAGAGGCGCAATAGCTACGGTGCTTGTAGAAAGCAACAAGCAGGCAGCTGCCGTTTGCATAAAAAACGCCAGGCTGATCCAAGACGCTCTAGCCGAAGAAGACCATGAAGTTTCGGCAAAGGTGCAAATTCAGCCGGTTCAAAAGTTCCTAGACTCAAACACTCAGATTTTTGACTTGGTTTTTATCGATCCGCCCTATGAGGTTACAAACGCTGAAGTAGTCAAAAACCTCGAAGCACTTGCTGGCTCGTTGTCCAAAACCTCATTAGTTCTAGTGGAGAGATCCACCCGAGCGGAACCAATTTCAGCCAACGGATACGAGCTTTTAGACACTAAGAATTTTGGTGACACCGCGGTCTACTGGCTCAAGCCAAACTAGACGTTTCTTTCGCCCTCGCCTAGATAGACCTGCTGGGGTCTGCCAATTCGGTTGTTTGGGTCCTGCATCATCTCGCGCCAGTGGGAAATCCAACCAGGCAGTCTTCCCATTGCAAATAATGGAGTAAACATTCGAGGCGGGAATCCCATGGCCTTGTAGATAACACCGGTGTAGAAATCAACGTTTGGATATAGTTTGCGTTCTGCAAAGTAAGGATCCGCCAGTGCTGTTGCCTCAAGTTGCTTCGCAATATCTAGCAGTGGATCTGAAATACCCAAATCAGCCAGAACTCGGTCAGCGGTAGCCTTGACGATTGTGGCGCGAGGATCAAAGTTCTTGTAAATTCTGTGTCCAAAGCCCATCAGGCGAATGCCATCTTCTTTGTTTTTGACCCGTTCAACAAATCTTTGGACTGACTCGCCGGATTCGCGAATTGCGTTGAGCATATCCACCACAGCTTCGTTCGCTCCCCCGTGAAGTGGGCCAAACAGCGCATTGATTCCAGCCGAAACCGAAGCAAACAGATTTGCCTGCGCGGATCCAACTAGGCGAACAGCTGAGGTTGAACAGTTCTGCTCGTGGTCAGCATGCAAAATCAAAAGCGTGTCTAGCGCTTTGGTGACAATTGGGTTTTGAATGTATGGCTCTGCCTGGGTTCCAAAATTCAATCGAAGGAAATTCTCAACCATTGACAACGAGTTATCTGGATAAAGCAAAGCCTGACCAAGGCTCTTTTTGTGAGCGTAAGCAGCAAGTACTGGAAGTTTGGCGAGCAAACGCCTGGTTGACATTTCAACATGCTCTGGATCGTGAGGATCAAGTGAGTCTTGATAGAAAGTAGAAAGGGCTGATACACCAGAAGCTAGAACCGACATCGGATGAGCGTTCTGAGGAAATGCATCGAAGAATCTCTTTAGATCTTCGTGAATTAGAGTGTGGCGTCTAAGGCTCTGATCGAAAGTATCGAGTTGCACCTTGTCGGGTAGTTCCCCATAAATAAGGAGGTAACTGACATCAAGGAAAGATTTTTTCGCAGCCAGCTGCTCAATTGGGTATCCGCGATAGCGCAGGATTCCAGCGTCGCCATCGATGAATGTGATACCGGACTTAGTTGAGGCAGTGTTAACAAATCCCTGGTCAAAAGTGTGTAGACCTAGGGTCGAATGAAGCTTGCTAATGTCCATAGCGTCAGAGCCAACGCTTGATGAAACCACTGGAAATTCTGCGGTTTTGTCTTTGTAGCTGATAACTACTTTTTCGTTGTCAGTCAAAGCACTCCTTGTTTTCCTACAAATTCCTTATTTAGCCTAAAGCATTTTCGAGCCTGGCTGCAGCCCTGGAAATATCGTTGTCGGTGGCAGTTAGAGAAAAGCGGACATGCTTGATGGCGTATTGGCCATAGAAGCTGCCGGGAACCACAACAATTCCTAGATTCGCCATCTTCTCAACTGTCACCCAGCAGTCTTCACCCAGTGTGGCCCAGAGGTACAAGCCTGCTTCACTATCGGAAAGCTCAAAGCCATACTTCTTTACTGCCGCAAGCAGCACTTCACGGCGCTTCCGGTAGATATCCTTTTCATTTTTGACATGGTCGTAATCTCCCAGTGCTGCGATTACAGCTTGCTGAGTTGGTAGGGGCATCATCATCCCCGCATGCATTCTCAGGTTTACTAGGTCTCTAATCAAATCCTTGGAGCCCACCGCAAAAGCAGCCCGGTATCCAGCCATGTTGGACTGCTTGGAAAGCGAGTAGACACACAATATTCCCTCGTGGCTTTCTCCGCACACCCTTGGGTCCAACACGCTCGGTATCAGCTCCTTATCCCAAGGTTCACTCCAGCCAAGTTCGGCGTAGCACTCGTCGGAAGCCAACAAAGCCCCAAGTTCACGAGCACGCTTTACAGCCTTAGCAAAGCTTTCAGCAGATAATACTTTTCCATCGGGATTTCCTGGGGAGTTGATCCAAATCAACTTCGTGTTCTGGGGCCATTTTTCTGGATCGTCTTCAGAGATCAAAGTTGCGCCTGCAAAGGCAGCTCCGACGGCGTATGCCGTGTAGGCAACCTTTGGCTGGATAACAACATCACCCTTACCAATTCCCAGTAGCACCGGCAACCAGCTGATTAGTTCTTTCGATCCAATTGTTGGCATCACTTGGTCGGGATCTAGTCCAACGACCCCTCGCCTAGCTGCAAACCAAGACACAACGGATTCGCGAAATTCTTTCGAGCCAGCCGTTGAAGGATAACCTGGTGCGTTAGAAAAATTTCTAAGTGCGTCTTGAACTACCTTGGGCGTTTCATCAATTGGCGAGCCAATCGATAAATCGATTGCACCGTCTTTGTGAAGGGCAGCCTTTGCACTAAAAGGTTTGAGTGATTGCCAGGGATACTCTGGCAGAGCGGTAAACAATTAGGCCTGTTGAGGTTGAGGCGGAAGCGCAGCAACTATTGGGTGATCTCCGGCAATTGCTCCAACTTTTGCAGCTCCGCCCGGAGATCCGATGGTCTCAAAAAATTCAACATTCGCCTTGTAGTAATCGGCCCACTGCTCAGGAACGTCGTCCTCGTAGTAGATTGCCTCGACCGGACAAACCGGCTCACAAGCTCCGCAGTCCACGCACTCATCGGGGTGGATGTAAAGCATGCGGTCGCCCTCATAAATGCAATCCACGGGGCATTCTTCGATGCAGGCCTTGTCTTTAAGGTCCACGCACGGCAGAGCGATAATGTAAGTCATTTTTGAGGAATCCTTCCTTTAGCTATTTTACTAGCGATGTCCGGATGCGTTTTTAGCCCAGGTGCCGGGTCTTAGTTTCGGGAATAAAATTACGACTGCACAAATGATCAGCGAACCATAAACCCAGAAGTTCCCAGCCTGGTTGTCCATAATCAGCGCATCCCCAGTAGCACTCGGACGAGAAAGCCAAAAGACTGTTCCTGCGAGAGTAAAGCTCATCAGATACAAAGCGCCTCGAGAGTTTCTAAGAAGCCGAAGCGCAACTGCAAGGGCGAATGTCATTACCAGCGCAACAACTAGCCCGATTGGGGTTCTGGCCTCATCGGAGGCGGTGACCGAGTGAAGCAACGTTCCAGCAAAACCCAGAAGTATTCCAAGCGGAAGTGCCCATAGAGCTATAAAAACCGGCTTGAGCCAAATCCATGGTCTCGTTGAGGCTTTGCGCAGTCGCTCTGGTTTGTCATAGCGGATGTCTCTTCCCGGAACCAATGAATAGGTCTCTGAAGCTACCGCCACTTGACTTGCGTGTTGCTCCAAAGCAGCTTTCTTCTTTGGAGCGGTCTTTGGGCCGCCGACTTCAACATCAAATCTTTCACCTGGCTCAGCAATTACCCAGAACTGCGGCGGCCTAGATTTAGTGTCCCGAGCAAAACGGCGAAGTGCCATGGCGGTTGCCTCATGGGCCTTTTTGTGATCAGGATGCCCAAAACCACCGTTTCGGTTGTAAGTGATAACTGCATCTGGCTTGAATTGTTTGAGCTCCTGAAAAATATCATCTGCGATTACCGCTGTGGAGACCGAAGACAAAGACATCTCGTCAGTCCTGCGGGTTTTGATTGGCTTACCAAAGGCGTTGAGCCTCATACCCGAATCCAGATAGGCGCGAGTTCCAGCAAATTTGTGCTTTATGTTGCCAAGTTGAGAGAGCGCATTACGTAGCTCGTTTGAGCGAAACTCTCCCATAGAGGCTAGATTTCCCTCGAGAGGCTTTAGGTCCTCCAGTTTGACTCTTCCCCGCTCGCCACGAGTAAGTGTTAGAACCATAATTTCAGCTCCTGCCGAAGCACGCTCTGCAATTACGTGGCCAGTAAAAAGCGACTCATCATCTGGATGCGCGTGCACCAAGAGCACTTTTTTGGGGTTGAAACCAGCTTTTGCCATAACCACAACTCTAAGTGTTTTAGCTCTCGCTGGCTCGTTTTCTCGCCGAGGCTGCGCGAGCTCTAAGGTTTGGGTCCAGTTCTAGCTTGCGAATACGGGTGCCTTCAGGAGTCACTTCAACACACTCATCCTCGCGGGCAAATTCAAGACACTCTTCCAAAGACAGCTTTCTTGGAGGAGTCAGCTTCTCAAACTCTTCGCTGGAGGAAGCTCTCATGTTAGTTAGCTTCTTTTCCTTGGTGATGTTAACTTCCATATCATCAGCTCGAGCGTTCTCGCCAACGACCTGACCTGCGTAAACCTCTTCGGTGGGCTCTACGAAGAATGTTCCTCGCTCCTGCAGACCAATAAGGGCAAACGGCGTTACAGCACCTGCGCGGTCAGAAATCAGCGATCCATTGGTACGGGTGACAATTTCGCCAAACCATGGCTCGTAACCTGCTGAGATGGCGTTGGCAATTCCCGTTCCACGAGTAGTGGTTAGAAACTCAGTGCGGAAACCGATCAGCCCACGAGAGGGAACCATAAACTCCATGCGAACCCAACCGGTTCCATGGTTGACCATGTTCTTCATTCGCCCCTTGCGCGAAGCAAGTAACTGAGTGATTGAACCTAGGAATTCCTCTGGAACGTCAATAGTCAAATCTTCAACTGGCTCGTGAAGTTTTCCATCGACCTTCTTTGTAACTACCTGAGGCTTTCCTACGGTTAGCTCGTAGCCTTCGCGTCGCATTTGCTCAACAAGGATGGCAAGTGCCAACTCCCCACGACCTTGAACTTCCCAGGCGTCTGGTCGCTCAGTTGGAAGTACTCGAATGGATACGTTTCCAATTAGTTCGCGGTCGAGGCGATCTTTGACCAATCGTGCGGTGACTTTGGCGCCCTTAACACGACCTGCCATAGGAGAAGTATTGATACCGATAGTCATCGAGATTGCCGGGTCATCTACTTTGATTAGTGGCAGTGGTCGAATGTCATCCGGATCGGCCAGTGTTTCACCAATGGTGATTTCTTCGATACCGGCTACAGCCACGATATCTCCAGGGCCAGCCTGTTCAGTTGGGAATCTCTCAAGTGCTCTAGTAATTAGTAGCTCGGTGATCTTCACGGTTTGAGTTTCACCGTTTTGCCTTACCCAAGCTACCTGCTGACCCTTTTTGATTGTTCCGTTGAAGATACGAAGTAATGCAAGACGTCCCAAGAAAGGAGAAGCGTCGAGGTTCGTCACGTGGGCTTGCAGTGGCGCATCAGCGTCATACTTTGGAGCCGGAATGTATTTCAAGATTGCGGCAAACAGTGGCTCTAGATCTGCATTATCTGGAAGGGAGCCATTTTCTGGCTTGTTTAGCGATGCAGCTCCGGCACGGCCGGATGCGTAAATAACAGGCAAGTTCAAAATTGCGTCGACATCGAGTTCTGGAACATCGTCGGATAGGTCGCTAGCAAGACCTAAAAGCAAGTCGTGAGTTTCCTCAACGACCTCGTCGATTCGCGCGTCTGGTCGGTCAGTTTTGTTCACTAGCAAGATCACAGGCAGGTTGGATTCCATGGCTTTGCGAAGCACGAAGCGAGTTTGAGGAAGCGGTCCCTCACTGGCGTCAACCAAAAGTACGACGCCGTCAACCATTGAGATGCCTCGCTCAACTTCGCCACCAAAGTCGGCGTGGCCTGGGGTGTCAATAACGTTGATGGTGATTGTCTTGCCTTCGGCTGCTTTTCCTGAATAGCTAATAGCCGTGTTCTTGGCGAGGATGGTGATTCCTTTTTCCTTTTCCAGATCCCCGGAGTCCATCAAGCGTTCACCTAGGTTGCTGTGCTCTCCGAAGGCTCCGGTCTGGCGAAGCATGGCGTCAACCAGCGTTGTCTTTCCGTGGTCAACGTGAGCCACGATTGCAACGTTTCTAAGGTCTTCTCTGATTGCCAGAGTCATAAAAAACTTCCTTTATATTTGCGCACCAAAGCGCCAATGCTTCAATCCGAATTTGATTGTGCCCTACCCAAGCCAAACAAGATTTGCTTGCCCAAAGGCCTTATCTAGAGTTTAGCTCTCATAAGAGGCTTAGAGCAGTTGTCTCCGCATCTATTGGGCTTAAGCTGGATTTATGTCAGAAAAACTAGTGCTTATCTACGATGGGGACTGTAAATTCTGTCAACTAAGTCTCGAATTTGGAATAAAACACCTTCGAGCTTTTCCTCAATATGTTGCATTCCAGAAGATTCAACCCAAAGACTTTGGCCTCACAACTGAGCAGGTTAGATCGCAGATTTGGCTAGCACAGAGGAGTCCATCAAAAACTGAACCAATTGGGGGCCACTTGGCCGCTGGGGCCATTCTCAAGCTTCAACCATCGCGCTGGCTGAAGGTCTTGGGTTGGCTGGCCTCGACTCCGCCAACTTCATGGGTAGCCAGCCTTCTTTATAAGGTGATCGCTGCCAACCGACACCGGCTTCCAGGAGGGTCTAAGGCCTGCAAGCTTGAGGACAACTACCGCCCCTAGGCCAAAAACTAGAACTTGGACCAACTTCCAGCTAGTTTATTTCAATGAAAAAGAACATTGCCCTAACAACCGTATTGGTGATTGTCAGCTTGGCAGCACCTTCAAATGCCGCCCAGCCAATAAATACAGGCACGGACCACTATCAAGTATCCGCGTCCCAAAACTTGAATTCTGGCAGTGGCGTTCTTCTATCAAAAAAGAATCCCACCGTATCTGATCTCAAGGTCGCAAAAACCGTCGGTACCCCAGTTGCAGCACCTCCAAACTCATCTGGTAACGGGCCATGGGCTGTAAAGGTTGTTCTTCGAACATCTTCTGACGGATTAACTTTCACTGGTTCGGAAGCTCTTATGGACCAAGCTGGTGTTCCAAACTTGCTTGTAACCACTAAAGGTGACACCTATGCCTATTACCAAGATTGGGCAAATGGAAATGTTATGGGTGTTGCAATTCAACGGGCAGGATCTAAGTCTTGGACACGTTACAAACTGCACGTTTCAGGATTCAACATTGCTCCCGGTGGAGCAAATGGTGTTGACCCTAGCGCAATCGAGCTGCCTAACGGACAGATTCGCATTTTCTGGATGCAGGGTTCAACAAACATTTATTCTGCAACCTCGCAAAAGGGAAGTGGGAATGGAATCATCTTCAAGTTTGATGGAAAGACAGCACTCAATGGATTTGCAGGTAAAGTCTTTGACCCAACTGTGGTTCGAACAAATTCTGGCTGGGCCATGTGGGTTGATTCGGAGGGAACTCCAATCTATGCAACATCGAAAGATGGAAAGTCTTTTACTGCCCAAACTGGTAATCCTCTCTTCACGAACGCCAAGACTTTTCCTTGGGGAGCGGTTCGACTAAAGAATGGAGAAATTCGGGTTATCGCTTCAATCCAGGGACCGGGCGGTGCGGACGGAGTAATTCTGAAAAGCACTGACGGGGGCCAATCCTTTGTCGAAGTTGCTCGCGGAACCATCCCATCTGGATCTGGTGGAGACGCTGGAATTTCATACAACCCGAAAACCAAGCAATGGCTACAGCTGCTTGGCGAACGGATGAACTAGCTCTGCCCAAGTAAAACGCCTTTGCAAATCATGTGATGGCTCAAGAAAAAAGAAAGTAAACGGTAAATGCAATGAAAACCAAAACAACGAAGTTGGCTTGCGCTATAGCCACATCAGCTCTAGTGGGTGCAATCTTGATGGCACCGGCCCAAGCAGCATTCGCTAAATCTTGGTCATTCTCCGAGGACTCAGTGAGTCTGGGACTAAAGGGCGTATCTCCTCACGTGCAGAAAACATCGAAAGGCGACAGGCTTTGGAGAAGTGACATGGTCCCAACTGGTACTGCTGTCACAATGTGCGACAGTAGCGGAAACTGCACCCAGGAAACATTTTCGACTGGATCGGCAGGTCCCGTATCCGACTTTACAATTGCCAAAGCACCGTCAGGTTGGAGAGCCTACTTCAAGTCAACCGATACTTCCTCACAGAAGATTATGTCTGCTCCTTGTACTACCGATGACTGCCTAAGTTTTGGAACCGCCGTGCTGACTTCAACGGACATGGTTGTTCCAAAAGAACAAAAAGCATGGGGTGTTCCTGACGCTGTAACGCTTCCCGATGGTCGTGTGCGAATCTACATCGTGGAATCAGATATGTCTCAGAGAACCAGCTGCCCAGAAAATGTCGCATCATATATTTCTTCTGACGGTATCTCATTCACCAAAGAGTCCGGCTGGCGACTAACGGGTGGCTATGTGGACACTGAGATCCTGAGTACAAAAAAGAATAATTGGGTCATGATTGTGGCTGACGGACCGGGTTGTGGC
>CAZKQH010000036.1:0-11859 GCA_964554845.1 uncultured Rhodoluna sp.
CACCTTGAACGCAGGCGGGACGACAACTCTCTCGGTTGGACAGTTAATTGGTGGCGATTTAGGAGACAGCACAAGTGCAACAACCAGCGTTGCCACTGCATTTGCAGGCAGCGGGTCAGTTGTGATTCAGCCATTCTCAGACAACTTCACAAGCGCACAAACCTTAGCCGACGTCACAATGGCTTCGACCCTTACCGGACTAACAGTTGGAAAGTCTGGTAATACTGCAGGCGTGACTCTTCCTGTTGCTTACACAATCGCAGGAAACATTAATGTTTTCAGCGGTGCGGTATCCGTCACTGCAAACCAAGCAACCACCAATTCAGGAAGCATCACAATTACTGCGTCTGGAGATTACACGGGATCTGGAACTCTAACTTCCGCAGGGGATGTTCTAATCACTGCCGCCGCCACAACAGTTGGCGGCGCAATGCAGGCGAATAGAGATTTGGACATCGTCAGCACTTCGTTGACCGTCACAAGAAATCTAACGGCAACAGTTGGTCGAATTTACCTGAAGTCTGCAGACAACATAGTTGTTCAAGCTGGATCATCTAATAGCAGCAAGACCAGCATCCAAACTGGCGGAGGCGACATTACCTTACAGTCGGACTCGGATGGAAACAACGATGGATATGTCTGGATTCAGAATTTCTCGAACCTCTCTACAGGTTCTGGAGGCGGAGACATTCTCATTTCGGGTGGCACTACTCCTACATCTGGCTTTGCCACTGCTGCAAGCGGCGACGGTCAGAACCGGGCGGGAGTTCAATTTGGTGCGCATTCCGGAACTACTCCAGGTTACGCCGAAGGAATCTCGATTATCGCTGGCACGGGAAATACAACTATTCGCGGAAAAGCAATTGGAAACTCACACGGCAGAGGCATACTGCTCCCACTTTCCTCGACAGAGGCAAACAAGTCTTCAATCACAGGCAAAGACATAACCTTGGTGGGTGCTTCTGAAGGAGCAGTTGGCACCAGCTGGTATGGACTTGAGATGGGACTTTCAAGCGGGCAAATTGCGTCAAACGTAAAGACACTTCTGAATGCGACCGGAACATTATCCCTAAGTGGCACAAGTTCGAACTTCGACGGCGTGGTTGGAAACAGCAACTATGAGTTTGTGGGAAACCGCGTCTCAATAACAGGATCAGGACCTAGGCAGCCAATTAGGCTGCTTGTCGCGAGCGGAAATTCGACTGTGATTTCAGCAGGCACGGGAGGATTTGCGTACTCTGCCTCTAAGTCTGGAATTGTGACAAATGACTCCCCAGTCTTTAGCCCTTCGTCAGTCACCTCTACTGGTCCGGTATCAATGGTCTTTGACGCGTCTACTTCCACCACGGCTGCCTTGTCGATGGAGGCACCTCTAGCTGTCACCAACACTGATGTAACAATCCGAACAAACAATCTAGGTTTGACCGGTTCTATCAACGCCGGCACTGGAGCAGTTAAGTTCGAACCATACACATCCTCAAGGGCACTAACGGCTGGTACAGAAGTCCCAGGCACACTGTCCCTAACTGCAGCTGAGCTAGGAACAATCACCGCAAACACTCTTCGCCTCGAAACTGGCGGAAATGTTGATGTCACCAGCAACTTGACTTTCACGAACAAAGTTTCAACTCTTGCAATACGCGCGGGAGGAAATGTTTCTGCTGCTTCTAACCTGTCCGTGGTCGTTGCAAACCTAGGTATAGACGCAGGTGGAAACATAACTTGGCCAGGTACCGGTCACAACGCAGCAGTAATTGCACTTAACGCTGGAGCATCAGGAACAATCAGCTTTGGTCAAAGTGCAAACTACTCAGTTGCAGCTGTGGATGGAATTGATCCTGAATTTGGTGTGGCAACAAAGTTTGTCCTTAGCAACGTAGATCGAACCAACACAGTCGATCGCTTCATGGCGGTTACTTTCAATCCGCCACCTGCTGTGGTCCTTCAAGATAAGTTCAGCAACCCACTAGCAACAAACAACTTGTCCGCAACCGGATTTGTTGTTCGAGCAAGCCTTACAGTCACTCGGACTGACAGTGGAACTCTTACCTTGGATGGTTCATCTCCCACCAGCCAGGGTGGAACCAGCACCTTTACCGCTCTTCGAGTAAATGGTGGAACTGGTCTTGTAGCTATTAGCTACTCCGCAGTATCCTCAACCGGAACTGCACTGGTTGATGCAACCTCTGGTTCAACTTCTACCTCAGCAAATTATCTAGTTCGTGCCGGTGAACCAGCTTCTATCGAGCTAACTTTCTCCTCAACCACAGCCCGTGCTGGTCTAACTGGTCTTTCACCGATGGCTACCTTGAAAGATTCAACCGGTGGAACTCTGACCACTGGTGATTACAAGAACGCCACGGTCACAATCACCATGACCGGTGACACTAACCGGATCATCTCCGGTTCAACTGCGCCTACTACCGATGGTGTTGCCAGGTTCCCGAACCTAGTGGTGGCAGGTACTGCTGGTTCCAACGCATACACCCTGACCTTCTCAGTGTCATTCCTAAACTCCTCGAATGTCACTCAGACCGTAAGTCGTTCTCAGGTAATTTCGATAACTGCTGGTACTCCGACAACTCTTGCCATTAGCTCAACTTCGCAGACCGTAGTCAACCGCGCGAGCCTTTCAGACATTGCTCTAACCGTTCGCGATGACTACGGAAATGCTGCTGCCTTTGGCTCGCCCACATCAATTGCAGCAACCATTAGCGCAGGTGCGAGCCTGGGACTAACCCCAACTGTTTCTGGAACAACCACCAGAAGCACAGATACCAACACCTCGATTGCAACCTTCAGTGGACTTTCACTTTCTGCAAAGGTTGATACCTACACCCTGACCTTTGCATCGGGTGGTCTTGCCTCGACGACCCACACTGTCCGGGTCACCCACGGCGCTGCGAGTGCACTAACTATCTCGGCTCCGTCAACTGCCGCCAACGATCGCACTTTCGGATCGAACGTTGTCGTTGACATCGTTGACATGGACGGAAACGTTGTGACCAGTGGTGACCAGTCAACCCAGACCATCACACTGGATGCGAATACGACATTGACTGGCACAAGAGCTATGTCTGCAACAGCTGGTCGCGCCACATTCACTAACCTCAAGATGCTGGGCCTAGTTGGAACTAAGACTCTCGAGGCGAGTATTGGGGTTCCTAGCTCAATCTCAAACACCACGAACATCACTCTTAGCTATGGAGATGCAACTCGAGTTGCACTAACTAGGCAGGCCGCTGGAATTGTGAACCGCGCTGACTTTACAACTCAGCCTGTGCTTGCAGTTCTTGACTCATCGGGCAACGTGGTCACAAACCATTCCCAGTCGATAACTGTGACCAGAGCTGCAGTTGATGCTGCGAAGCCTGCAACGCTAACGGGAACTCGTACCATTCTTCCAAGCTCTGGTTTTGTGACATTTACCAACTTGCGCCTTGAAGGAAAGGTAGGGGAGTTTGATCTAACCTTCGAGTCTGGCTCGCTAAGTTCAACCACCCAGAGAGTGACTTTGACTCACGGTGCCGTTGAAAACGTTGTTATCACCGGCGCAACTACAGCCTCGAACGCCCGAACCTTCGGTTCAGCTATCCGCGTTGAGATTCAAGACTTCGATGGAAACCTTGTTACCTCAGGAACTGCAGCAAGCCAGAACGTAGTGCTGTCAGTTAGTGGATCCACACTTTCTGGAACAACCACCAGGCAGGCAGTATCTGGAGCAATCGAGTTCAACGATCTTGTTCTCACCGGTTCCACGGGTGCAAAGACTCTGACCGCAACCATCTCGGATCCAACTACCAAAACTGGCACCCGAACTATTACCGTGGCTCACGGTGCTGCAACGCAGCTTGCTCTAACTACTTCGGCATCTCAAGCAGTTAGCCGACAGAACCTTGGGGTTCAGCCAGTTATTCAAGTCCGCGATGTTTCTGGAAACCCAGTTAGCGACTTCGTTGGTCGAGTATCGGTAGCTGTTTCAAGAGCCAGCAGCGGTATCCCGTTCTCACTTACTGGAACCAGAGTTATTGACCTAAATGGTTCCCCAACCGCCACCTTCTCAGGCCTTGGTCTCTACGGTGAGGTTGGTGATTTCACCCTTACTTACACAGGTTTTGACACTGCAGCTAACCAGAACCTCACTTCTGCAACGCAGAGCATTACCCTGGCCCACGGAACGGCAACCAACCTACTGATAACTTCACCAGCAACTGCACGAAACGCCATCACGCTCGGTAGCAACATAAGCGTCGAAATCCGCGACCAGGACAATAACCGAGTTTCCGGCAGCAACGAACAGGTCACCTTGTCGATCTCCGATGCCACAATCTCGGGAACTGCTCAAAGAAGCGCGGCAAGCGGTATTGCAACCTTCGGATCTCTTACCTTTATTGGAGCCGAAGGCGCCAGGACATTGACGGCAACTCTAGCTTCACCTTCGCTTACCGAAACCGCAGCATTGACTCTCGAGTATGGAGAAGCTACCAAGCTTGCAATTTCTCAAGCTGCCAGCGGATCTGTCAACCGAGCTAACTTCAGTATCCAACCAATCATCCAAGCTCAGGACGTATCTGGAAACGTGGTCGATGACTACACCAGCTCGGTCTCGATTGCTGTTTCCAGATCGGCAA
Organism: uncultured Rhodoluna sp.; assembly: GCA_964554845.1. Lineage (GTDB taxonomy): Bacteria > Actinomycetota > Actinomycetes > Actinomycetales > Microbacteriaceae > Rhodoluna. The sequence goes on from CAZKQH010000036.1 coordinate 4,632, forward strand.
GCACTGTTGCCTTCGGATTGTCTGGTACCGGAGCGCTGAACGCTTCGGCCGGTATTGCAACCTTCACAGGACTTGGTCTATTTGGTGCTACCGGTGACTACACCCTTACTTACAGCTCTGGTTCGCTAACAACTGCCTCACAGACATTGAGGTTGACACACGGTATTGCAACCCAAGTCAAGATCATTGACGGACCTGGTGGAGTTCAGAATGGAGCTACATTTGGTCGCTCTATTGCCACTCAGATTCAGGACCAAGACGGAAACGTTGTGTCAACCGGTAGCGATGCAACTGCAATCGTTACCTTGACTCCTAGCGGTGCTACATTGACTGGAACGCGGAGCAAGGCCTCCAGTTCTGGTACTGCTAGCTTCGGTGACTTAGTGATGACCGGCACCACTGGCTCTAAGACCATTACAGCAACCACCGCCACCTTTACCAGCGCGGCTTACTCGGTGACCCTAAATGTAGGAGCGGCAACCAAGCTTGTTTTGACCACATCGGCTACGGGCATTGTGAACCGAGTTGATTTTGCTACCCAGCCGGCTGTTACTGTTCAAGATTCATCAGGTAACACAGTCACTAGCTACTCAACTGATGTGACCGTGTCCGCAACCCCGGTTGATGGTTCGATAACTGCGACAATCACGGGAACACTATCTAGAACCCCAAGCACAGGTATCTCTACCTTTACTAACCTGCGCCTGGATGGAAAGGTAGGTCAATATGATTTGACCTTCAGCTCGGGATCACTCAGTTCAACTACCCAGAGAGTGACCCTGACTCACGGTGCTGCTACTGCTGTTGTTCTTTCCGGTGCAACAACTTCTTCGAACGCCAGAACAATTGCCACCAATATCGTGGCCGAGATTCAAGACGCTGACGCCAACCGAGTCACCACAGGATCTGATTCCAACCAGTCGGTTGTGATTACTGCCAGCGGAGCTGTGCTTTCAGGCACTGACACCGTCAATGCAACTGCTGGTGTTGCTACCTTTAGCAACTTGACCTTGACGGGAACGACAGGTTCAAAGACTCTTAGCGCGACAATTTTGTCCCCGTCTCAGATTGTTGGCACGAGGTCTATCGAACTAGCTCACGGTCAAGCAACTCAGCTCGCAATCGTCACCGCCGCAAGCAACGCGGTGAACAGAGCAGCATTTAGCACCCAGCCGGTTATTTCCGTTCGAGACGTATCCGGCAACCCAGTCAGCGACTTCGTTGGAAGAGTCTCAGTTGCCGTGAGCTCCGGAGGTTCAAACACAGCAACGCTTTCCGGAACCACTTTCCGAGACCTAAACGGTTCCCCAACCGCTACCTTCACAGGTATTGGCTTGGGCGGAACATTGGGTAGCTACCCCCTTACCTACTCAGCTACTGATTTGACCAGTGCTACTCAGAGCATTGTTCTTGCCCACGGTACGGCAACCACACTTGAGCTGGTTGCTCCATCAACTGCCGATAACGCTCGAGTGATTTCTACCGATGTAGTTGTTCGCCTGAAGGATGCCGATGGCAACTTGGTCACAACCGGAACTCCGGAGGTCACCTTGAGTATCTCCGGTGCAACAATCTCGGGCACTGCGATTAGAAACCTAGCCTCTGGTGAGGTTAGCTTCCCAGGTTTGAAGTTTGTTGGAACAACCGGTTCCAAGACTTTGTCGGCAAGCATCACTAGTGCTGTTTCTCTAACTAGCACCAGCGCAGTTCAGCTGAGCTTCGGTGATGCCACCAAGCTGGTTGTTACAACCCAAGCCAGTGGTGCTGTGAACAGACAGCTGTTGACAACCCAACCAGCAGTTACTGTCCAAGACGTTTCTGGAAACCCAGTGACCTCGTTTGCTGGAACAATCAACCTGAGCGTCAGCCCAGCGGACGCTGCCCTATCCGGAACTACTTCCAGAGTGCTATCAGGATCCGCAGTGGCCTACTTCGATGATCTTGCTCTGAACGGAAAGATTGGAAGCTACACACTCACCTTCTCATCCAGTGGCCTATCTTCCGATAGCCAATCCATTTCGGTTGAGCACGGTGCTGCGACATCGTTGACGGTCTCGGTACCTGCAAGTGCTGTGAACAACGTGGGTATCACCGACGTTGTTGTTAGAGTGCTCGACCAGGATCTAAACCTTGTCACCACCGGAACACCTGCTATCTCGCTTGCCGGCTCATCAGCTGAACTAACAGGAACCCTGGTTAGAAATGCGAGCTCGGGTATTGCTACCTTCCCGGGTCTGAAGTTCATCGGTGAAATTGGAAACAAGAATGTCACCGCTTCCGCAGCCAGCTTGTCCTTGACATCGATGACATCGACTGTGAACCTGACTTACGGGGTTGCAACCCAGCTGGTGCTTACAACACCAGCTTCCGGCGCTGTGAACCGGATGGCATTTGCTACCGGTGCTGTTGTGACCCTGAAGGACATCTCTGGAAACACGGTTATTGATTCCTCAGCCACCGTGACGGTGTCTGAGTCCTCAAGTGCAGTTGCCCTTTCGGGAACTGCGAACAGAACACCGATAAACGGTGTTGTGAGCTTCTCAGCTCTGGGATTGAACGGAACCGTCGGAAGCTACACGCTTACCTATTCCTCGGCGGGACTAACTGATATCACTCAGACGATTGATCTAACACACGGTGCTGCAACCAAGATCGACATTGTAACTTCCGCTGCCACTTCAAGATCAGGCCAGGTATTTGGAACCCAGCCTGCGGTACGTATTCTCGATCAAGACAACAACCTTGTTTCCACCGGTGCCTCGTCAACCGCAACCATCACTGCTTCACTCACTGGATTGTCTGACCCTGCACCGGTTGCCTTGAATGGGACAGTAGCTGTGGCAGCAGTTGGTGGAGAGCTAACCTTCGTAGGTCTTGGACTTAACGGTACAGCTGATAACTACACGATCCGATACTCGAGTCCAAACATCGCCTCTGCCAGCCAGTCGATTGGACTGCTTGCCGGAATCCCAACCGCGATCAACATCATCACTGGACCTGCTAACGCGGTTGCCGGTGCTGGCTTTGGAAGTGCAGTTTCGGTTGAGCTTCGAGACTCCGCCAATAACCGCGTGCTTTCAGATTCCACAACCGACATCACCGCAACCCTAGTTTCCTCTAGCGATGTTTCAACCAGGTCGGTCACTACAACCACGGTTCGAGTAACTAATGGTCTAGCTACCTTCACTGGACTGACCTACACCCTCGCTGGAGATCACAAGATTAGCTTTGAAGCTGGTGCGTTGAGTCAGATCAGTAGTTCGTTTACCATCACTCACGCCATCGCAAGCAAGTTCACCATCCAGACTCAGCCAGCGGCGATGCGAAACGACATTGTGGTTGGGGTGGCCCCAGCGCTTCGCATCTTCGATGCCTATGACAACCCAGTGCTTTCTGGTGCCACCGTTGGCGTCACCGCCACGGTAGTTGGTTCGAACTCGTCAGACATAACCGCAATCTCTGGCAATACCACCTCGAGCACCGCAAATACCAACCTGGTTGGGCTAGCTAATTTGAAGCTCAAGGGTAAGGTTTCGGACTACGTAATTCGCTTCACCGGAAGTGTTTCTGGAACTAGCTTCACTATTGACTCAGACCCAACAGCACTGACCTTCGGAACACCTACCCAGTTGGTTCTAACTCAAAGCGCGGCTGGGGCTAGGGCAGGTCTGGCATTTGATACCCAACCTCAGCTTGCAATTAGAGACAACTCCGATAACCTCGTGGCCGATTCAACCCTGCGGGTGACCGCTACGGTCACGGGCCGCAGCCTGGTTGGTACTTCTGCTGTCTCAGCAAGTAGCGGAGTGGTGTCGTTCACCGGTTCAGGTCTTGGAATTGCTGGCGAAGCTGCAACCGGTCTTGTTATTCGCTACGCAACCCAGACCCTAACTGGCAGCACCCTTGAGGTCAGCCAGAACATCGATCTCACACCTGGGGCTGCTGTCAAGCTCTCGATTATTCAACAGCCTGCAACAGTTCTTACTCGCCTTGAGTTTGCCAATGACGTTAGCGTTCAGCTACTGGATCAGTATGACAACCCGGTTCCAAGTGATTCCACCAGCGATGTCTCGATTCAATTGTTCAAGGGACTAAGCCCCGCCATTGCTACCGGTGGATCAACTCTGACCCTAACTGCCAAGCGAGCATCCTCCGGTGTTGCTACCTTCAACGGATTAACTCTGCCGGTTGAACCTGCTGCCGACTACTTCTTGAAGTTCACCATTGGCTCCTTCACTATTTCCTCAAGCCAATTTGAAGTTCTGCCAGGAGCAGTTTCCAGCATGGCCATCACCCAGCAGCCTTCAACTGTTGTTGGTGCTGGACTATCCAGAACGGGAGATCTGATTGCAGTTCAACCGCAGGTGACTTTATATGACGCCGATGGCTACCTAGCTCGCGGAGCCAGCGGAAACGTCACCGTTGCAATTAGTTCAGGTGTTGGTGGAAACCTAACCGAAGGAACAATTACTGCAGCTGTTTCAAACGGTGTTGCCCGATTCGAAGGTGTTCGTTTGGTTGGAACTCCTGCTCAGCAGAGTGCTGCGGCCGTTGACTACCGCCTGCGCTTTAGCTTCACCAACGAGGTGAGCACTGTGATTACTTCGCCTGAGTCGAACGTTCTGAAGGTGACAAACGCTGCCGCCAGCAAGCTGATCATTTCAAGAGGCGCAGCATCGGGAGATGCTGGCCGAGACTTCAGGACTCAGCCGATTGTCCACATCGTTGACCGCTACAACAACATTGTTGAAACTGGATCCGATGCAAACTTGCTCGTCATCGCTTCTTCTCCAACAGCTGATTCACTATCAGACAACCAGGTCAATGCCGCATCGGGTGTTGCTACGTTTGAAGATTTGGCTCTGGGCGGTCAGGTAAACACCAACTACTCAATAGTCTTTGAGGTTGAAAACAGGGGAGACATTACTTCTGTAACGCAAAGCAACATTCAGATTGGCTTTGGCCTTGCCAACAAACTTCGGATTGTCACTCAACCTGCTTCACTCAGCGGCTCTGATCTGACTAAATCCGGTGATACTTTGCCTACTCAGCCAGCTGTTGAAATCCTCGACTCCTTCAACAACCGAGTCACCAACAGCAATAGGCAGATATCAATCACCCTTACTCGTGATGGCGCAGCCCTGGATGCTAAGGACCGCCTAATCGGGGGTGTTGCAACACCTTCCTCCGGGGTAGCCACCTTCAGTGGAGTTGGCATTGTTGGAAGACCTGGAGATACCTACAAGCTTGCCTTTAGCGCAACTGGTTTAACCGGCGTCACAAGTGCCGGCCTTGTTGTTCGCCACGGCGACCCAACGGTTCTTGAGTTTGTAGATCAGCCAGTGTCGATACTCGGCGGAGTGCTGACCAAGACCGGATCCTTGCTAGCTGGTCAGCCGAAGCTAAGACTTCTGGACTTCGATGGCAACGTTGCTACCGAGATCAACAATGTTTCGGTATCGGCGTTCGTTGCCCGAGGCGGTGGATCGACCCTGACTGAGGTTGACTCGAACAACGTTCCTAAGAACACCGTGAACTTTGTAAACGGTGTTGCTACCTTCACAAACCTTGCCGTTATCGCAACCCCTGGTATTGAGCAGGCGTTGAGATTCGAAACTGTTGTTCGAGGCGCAACTTTGCAAAGCCCAGAGTCTTCTGGAATTAGCTTCACCCACGGCGATGCTCACCAGCTGGCTATTTCGACCCAGCCTTGTGCCGGGGCAGTAGTTAGTGCAGTTTGTGAAACTGGAATCACGGGCGACGATTTGACAGTGCAGCCTGTGATTGAGGTCCAAGACCGCTACGGCAACCGAGTTGTGAACTTCTCTGGAGAGATCACGGTTTCAACAACGGCTAACCGCGGTCAGCTTTCTGACCGCGACTTGATCACTGTGAACCAGATCACAGCCACTGCCTCATCGGGTGTTGCAACCTTCACTGGCTTGAACCTGGTGGCCACCCCTGGCGACCAAGTCCAGCTGCTATTTACCAGTGGCTCACTGAACTCGGTCACCAGCAACGCGATAACGGTTCGAGCTGCTGCGGCTTCATCGATTGCCGTTATAACCGAGCCGGTTGGAGCTCGAACTGGATCTGTCCTAGCAATTGACCCGGTAATTGAACTTCGCGACCGCTTCGGAAACCTTGCCGCGAGCGACAACGTTTCTCGAATCACGGTGACCTCATCGAGTGGAACGCTAACTGGTACCACCACGGCTACAGCAACCGCCGGTCGAGTCACCTTCAGCGGTCTTTCCTACACCGGTGTTCCAGGGTTGTATGCGACCTTGACATTCACGGGTGTAAATGGAGCAAACGTTGCCCTCACTGGAATTAGCTCCTCTGGCTTCACTGTGAAAAACGCTCTGGCTAACACTGCGGTTATTACCCAGCAGCCAACGGCCACCGCCACCGGAGCGTTACTCGGCGAGGCAGTAATTGCCCTGCGAGACTTCGATAACAACTTGGCTGAGGATGACTCGGCAACTGTTGTTCGAGTTGCAATTGCAGCTGGAGACGGCCTGGCAAGGTTCGTCAACGAATCCGATCAGACCATCGTCGATAGCGCAACCTCAACAATCTTGCGTCAGACCGCATCCGGTGGTGTCGTTAGATTCAACGGTCTGCGCTTAGTTGGAACACCTGGCGTTAGCTACCAGCTAATCTTTACCGCGAACCCTGATAACTCAGGTGCCAGCTACGCAACAGTGGCATCTAATGCGCTAGTTCTAACCCACGCTGAACCTGCATCGCTGAGCGTAACCGATAATCCAGTTGGCAACATGACTAACACCGCACTTACCACCCAGCCTGCGCTTCGGGTGCTGGATCGCTACGGCAACCTTGCAACCTCGAACAACGCCATGGTTGTCACGGCAACCTTGTTTGAATCCACCGGTGGGGTAATTCGGTCGGGTGGAAGTGCTACCGCAGTCGGTGGAATCGTTACCTTCTCAGGATTGACCGTTGATGGTACTCCGGGTGCACTTTACAAGCTTCACCGTTGGCTTTAGGCTGAAAAAGAATGCCGACATTGCATTGACCTATGACCCGGTCAACTACTCACCGAGTGGGTCTGTAACTCGATTGGTTGTAACTGACTCGCCCGGAACCCCGGTTTACTCAACCACCTCATCATCCTCGATCTGTACCGTGAACTCCTCAACCGGAGTGGTAAGCATCTTTGGCGTCGGCGATTGTATGGTGAATGTCCTAATTCCTAACACCA
>CAZKQH010000037.1:0-11661 GCA_964554845.1 uncultured Rhodoluna sp.
GGTACCGGCGCCTTGATCTTCTCAGCAACTGGAAACTGTCGAGTGGTTGACAGCATCCTTATTCCGGGCGACATAAACAGCAATAGCGGCACCAGTTGTCGAGTAAGGGTTGAGCGAGAAGCTGATGCTAACTATGAGCTCAAGGTTTCCGATTGGCAGACAATTACCGTCACCAAGATCACCCAGGCTGCGCTCGTAATTGGAAATTCAAGCGAGCTCAGCGTTGGCGATGTGAATTTGTTTACCCACGGTGGCTCAGGTCCTGGAGCAGTAACTTACCTAGTTGATCCCGACGACAACGATGCCCAATGTCAAGTATTAAGCGCAACAGTTCTTCGAGCTGGTGCCGATGGAACTTGTTCTGTGACTGCTTTCAAGGCAGGATCGCCTAATTACAGAGAGACCCAGTCTGCGCTGAAGACCTTTACCTTCCAAAAGGCAGCACAGACGGTTTACTTCACCTCAACCATTCCTGAGCGCCCGCTTGCCGGTGGAGATCTCTACCAGCCAGTTGCCACATCAAGCTCTGGTCTTGGCGTTACCTACTCGATTACTTCCGGAAACAACTCGGTGTGTAGGTTCGATCTGGTTGAAACCACCAAGGTCCAGTTCCTAACTATGGGTAATTGTGAAATCACGGCCACCCAGGCCGGTGACTCACAATACGTGAGCGCTAGAGCCAAGCAAGTTATTGCAGTGGGTCTTCGAAACCAGAGCATCACCTTCATGCCACTTGAAGACCAAAGATATGGTCAGCCGGCCTTTATGCTGACAGCTACCGCCAGCTCCGGCTTAGCTGTTAGCTTCCAGCTAGACAGTGCTGTATCTAGCCAGGCCTGCCGAGTCACAACCGCTGGACTGGTGTCCATCGATAGCGCCGGTACCTGCGCGATCAAGGCAAGCCAGCCAGGAAACTCAACCTTCCAGGCCGCACCTGATGTGACTCAGAAGTTCACCGTGACCCCAGATCGAGCCGGTGCTCCGCACCTGGTTTCAGTTTCGGCCTCGGATCAGACCATAACGGCAACCTTTACTGCCCCTAGCTATCTGGGTGGATCGGATATCACTAGATACCGCATGGAAGTTTCACAGGTTGGATCGACGAATAAGTATGTGAACTTTGCCTGCCAGGCTAACCCGCTGGTGCCTTGTCGCGTCTCTGGTTTGCCTAACGCCAACAACGAGTCATACACCGTTCGAGTGGCAGCGGTTACCGCAGCCGGTATCGGTGCCTACTCCAGATCTTCTGAACCACTCTCAACTGCTGAAGCCAGCGCTGCGGTGAGCAACCTAACCGCCTCCGCGTCTTCAACAAGACTGGATTTGGTTTGGGACGAGCCGATTGCAATTCCTGGAACCTTCCAGAGCTACCAGGTATATGTCTGGCCGATGAATGACAGCTTGGTTCCTTCAACACCGACTATCACAGTGACCGACGCTAATGCTGATGGAACATCAATAACTGTTACATCCCCTAGCGGAGGCGGCCAGTCGCTTCGTCGCTCGGTATCGAGTGTTGTTAGATCTGATGCTTACAACATCAGGGTTGTCACAATCACAAACCGAATTTCTGTTGCTCAACCGACGAATACTTCCAACGGTATGAAGATCGGTGCCACCACACCTGGAAGCCCCGACGAGGTTGAGCTAAATGACCTTTCTGACAAGGTAATCATTGGTTGGTCGGCTCCAACATTTGATGGTGGTCACCCAGTTCTGGGTTACATCGTCAAGGTCAACGGCGAGATCGCCTGTGATCTTGAAACCCAGGGTGGACAGCAAGTTTGTGAAGACTCTGACCAGAGAATCTTTGCATGGTCTGAGCTCAGCGTTGGGTCAAACTACCTCTTTGAAATTGCCGCGGTCAACTTACTAGGTGTTGGATCCATGGCATCTGATACTCACAACATCCCGGCACCTGTGGCACCGGGCTCCGGCTCCGGTGGCACTTATATTCCTGGAACTCCTGTGGGCCCAGGACCTGCTAAGCCAGACTCAGGCACGTCTGGACCGGATGTGCTGAACCCAGATAGCTGGAACCCAACTGCTCCGGGAGCTGAATCTCCAGGGGTTGATCCTGTAGCGCCGGCCGAGCCCAAGCCGGAAACTAATGCTTCGGGTGAGCAAAATAGCGTGTTCGATCCAAGCTGGCTGCTCTGGTTGCTACTTCTTATTAGCGGTGGTGGCGGACTCTCGCTGCTGGCTAGGCGCCGAAGGAGAAAACCTAGGCAAGTCGAAGGCTTTGTATACCCAAGCCCAATAGCCGAGAGCACTCAATTCAAAGACAGCTAGGCTGCTTGATATTCCGTGCCCCAAAACGCATGTATAAAGAGGTGTAGAAAATCTTGGCACCTTTTCCCTAGCCTTCCCAAGTTTTGAGCGGGTTTTGGAGCTTTTGGCCTGTTTTCTAGTGAATTTGCTGGCTTACGCTAGAGCCATGAAGAACCCAATACAGGTTGCCTTGTGCCAATAATCCCAATGTTCCCGTTGGGTTCAGTATTGTTGCCGGCTATGCCGCTGCAGCTTCGGATCTTTGAGCCTCGGTATCTAAAGCTTTTGGGGGATTTAGTTGCCTCCGACAAGCCTGAATTTGGGGTGGTGCTTATCGAGCGGGGCCAAGAAGTTGGCGGCGGGGAAAGGCGCATGGAGATTGGCACCCTAGCCTCGGTGTCCGAGATTGGCACTACAGAGGATTTTCTAGGACTTCAATCGGTTGGCTCTTCCCGCTTTCGCGTAAACGCTTGGCTGCCAGATGACCCATACCCGATCGCTGATGTTGACTTTTTACCTGATCTGATTTGGGATGACTCACTCATGCCTGCTCGAGTTCATCTAGAAACAAAAGTTAGACAGCTACTTGCCTTTGTTAGTGAATTCGGTGATCTGCAGTTCGGTGCAGACACGGCCCTAAGTGATGACCCGATGGAATCTTGTTGGCAGCTTGCCGGTATCTTGCCAGTTGGACCACTTGATCAAGTTGAATTACTTGAGTCTCAATCAGCCGAAGAGCTAATTGCAAGAACTTATGAAATGGCGGTAGCTGCCGAGAAAACCCTTCGGGCAATTATGGATCAGCAGGCTGAAAGTGATGAGACTGGTTTGTAATCAGACTCCATAAAACAAGAACTTATTTATTTGGGCGAGAAGACCCCAACACCTTTACTTTTGGCAGCCTGCGCCAACTGGTTATCGGTGGTGGCAATCGAGCCCTTAACTTTCATCGCCTGGTGCAGCACACAAGCATCGGACATCGTAAGAGTCGTGGTGGCTCGAAGTGTTGCAACCTTGCTTGCATCTGATGAATCAAAGGAGGTCACCACCAATGCCAATGCGCTGAAGGTTTTCAGCAATTTATCGAGCTTGCCATTTCGGGCTGGGTGAACCAGAGCCTCAGCTTGGCTAAGAGCAGTCATTTGCAGATCAAAGCTTGCGGTATCTCTAAACATTTCAAGAGCCCACTTGTGGTGAGGGTCACTAGATGACACCAGTGCGATCAGGGCACTGGAATCCAGAACTACTACTTCGGCCAATCCCCACCCAATTCTTGCTTCCAGTTAGCGGGCCAGGTGCCATCCATGGAACCGGCGAGCTTTTGGATTTGAGTCAATCTCTGGCTAGATTTCTCAGCGCTTTCGCGCTCGATGGTAGTAATGCCTACCTCCAGAAGCTTTCTAAGCAGCAAGGTTCGCTGGCCGGCAAGCTCGGGCCAGATCTTCTCGGCTTGGGTCAAAGCCTGAGCTAGCTGGTCAGTCTCGGTGATCATGTGTCTGGCTCTGGTGGTTGGCATGGGCCAAGTGTAGCACTTTAGTCTTAGGTGCTACACCGACATCAAAGGGCAAAAAAATCGGCGAGAATAAGGGTAGCTTTAGAGCATTCTTGCCCAGGAAACCCAAGTCAAATTCAGGGAACTTACCTAAGGAGTATCGTGTCGCTAATTGGTGTCATAAAGGAACAACCAGCCGAGTCCCGGGTTGCCGCAACTCCGGAAACAGTCAAGGTTATTGTCTCCCTTGGCTATGAAGTGCTCGTTGAATCCGGCGCTGGCCAAAAAGCTTCCTTTCCAGATGCTGCCTACGTAGCTGCCGGAGCAAAGATCGGTTCGACCGAAGCTGCTTGGGGTGCCGACATTGTTCTAACGGTTAGTGCACCAGCGGATGCTGAGATCAAAAAACTAAAGAAGAGTGCAGTGCTTGTTGGAGTACTAAGTCCAGCTCTAAAACCTGAACTACTTGAAGCACTTGCCGCCCAGGGAGTCACCGCGCTCGCCATGGATGCGGTCCCAAGAATTTCTCGTGCACAGTCGATGGACGTGCTTTCTTCGATGGCGAACATCGCAGGCTACCGAGCAGTTATTGAGGCAGCTCACGAATTCGGTCGTTTCTTCACAGGACAAGTTACCGCCGCTGGAAAAGTTGCACCTGCCAAAGTACTTGTTGCAGGAGCCGGGGTAGCCGGTCTTGCTGCAATTGGTTCTGCATCAAGCCTTGGTGCAATTGTTCGAGCAACTGACCCACGACCAGAGGTAGCCGACCAGGTCAAATCAATTGGTGGCGAATACCTTTTGGTTGAAGTCGAAGAAAAGATGGAATCAAGCGATGGCTACGCCAAGGAAACCGGCAAAGCCTACGACCAAAGAGCCGCTGAGATTTACTCAGAGCAGGCAGCCGATGTTGACATCATTATTACTACAGCGCTCATCCCAGGCCGTCCTGCTCCTAAGCTAATCACCGCTGAGGATGTTGCCCTTATGAAGCCAGGTAGCGTCATTGTTGATATGGCAGCAGCTCAGGGCGGAAACGTCGCAGGCTCGGTTGCAGGCCAAAAAATCGTGACCGCAAATGGCGTCACTATCCTTGGTTATACAGATCTTCCTTCCCGCCTGCCTGCTCAGTCCTCCCAGCTTTATGGCACAAACCTCGTAAACCTGCTGAAGCTTCTGACCCCAGCCAAGGACGGCAAGGCTGTTATTGACTTTGAAGATGTGGTTCAGCGCTCGGTGACCGTGGTCCAAGAAGGATCTATTACCTGGCCTCCACCACCGGTGCAGGTATCGGCTGCTCCCGTTGCCAAGGCAGAGCCGGTTGCCATGCCGGAGAAAAAGACCATGTCGCTTAAAACTCGTGCGGCTTTGATTGCCGCCGGAATGGCTGCGCTGTTTGCGGTTGTTTCCTTAGCGCCTGCTCCACTGCCTCAGCACTTTTTGGTTCTGATGTTATCTGTGGTGATCGGTTTCTACGTGATCGGTAAAGTCCACCACGCACTACACACCCCACTGATGTCTGTCACCAACGCCATCTCGGGAATTGTTGTTGTGGCGGCAATCTTGCAGATCAATGACACTAACTTGATTGTCCAGATTCTTGCGGCCTTTGGTGTCCTTCTTGCAAGCATCAACGTCTTCGGTGGCTTTGCCGTCACCTCTCGAATGCTCAAGATGTTCACGAGAGGAGACAAATAATGACCGCTCAAGCTTTAGCTAACGCCGCTTATGTTGTGGCCGCACTTTTGTTCGTTATGAGCCTTGCAGGACTAAGCAAGCACGAAACCGGTCGAACCGGTATTCGATATGGAATTGCCGGAATGACAATCGCCATCGCGGTGACTGTTTGGCTATCTCTTTCCGGTTCCTGGACCGATTCAACTTTGCTCGGCGTTGGGCTTTTAGTTGCTGCGCTAGCTGTTGGAGCAGTAATTGGTCTATGGCGAGCAAAGGTAGTTGCCATGACTGGCATGCCAGAGCTAATTGCCCTCTTCCACAGCTTCGTTGGTCTTACAGCTGTTCTAGTTGGTTGGAATGGAGCGCTTCACGCCAAGGAACTATCGGCTGAGCTAGCCGGTGTTCACAGCGCCGAAGTCTTCATTGGAGTCTTTATTGGAGCGGTGACCTTCACCGGTTCGATCGTTGCTTACCTGAAGCTCTCAGCCAAGATGAGCTCGAAGCCACTGATTCTTCCAGGTCGAAACCTACTGAACCTATTTGCTCTTCTGGGCTTTGTGGTTCTAACTGTGGCCTACGTGATCACACCAGATCTTGGACTTTTGATTGCAGTGACCATTTTGGCTCTTGCCCTTGGATGGCACCTAGTTGCCTCCATCGGTGGAGGAGACATGCCGGTGGTTGTCTCGATGCTGAACAGCTACTCAGGTTGGGCAGCTGCGGCAACCGGATTCTTGCTAGGAAATGATCTGTTGATTGTGACAGGTGCCCTAGTTGGATCCTCTGGCGCTTACCTTTCTTACATCATGTGCCGGGCGATGAACCGAAGCTTTATCTCGGTTATCTTCGGAGGCTACGGTATCGAAGCTCCTTCCGAGTCCGATGAAGAAGTCGGAGAACACACCGAAACTGACGCAGATTCAGTAGCCGAGCTATTGAGCAACGCTAAGACTGTTGTGATCACACCGGGCTACGGCATGGCGGTAGCTCAGGCTCAGTACCCGGTAGCAGAACTTGCCAAGAAGCTTCGCGAGAAGGGTGTCGAGGTTCGCTTCGGTATTCACCCAGTAGCTGGGCGTCTTCCAGGACACATGAACGTACTTCTTGCCGAAGCCAAAGTTCCATACGACATCGTTTTGGAAATGGATGAGATCAACGAAGATCTAGCTAGCACCAATGTTGTTTTGGTTATTGGAGCTAACGACACAGTGAACCCAGCTGCAGCTGAGAACCCAACAAGTCCTATCGCTGGTATGCCGGTGCTACGAGTTTGGGAAGCTGAGAACGTGATTGTCTTCAAGAGATCGATGGCTTCAGGATATGCCGGGGTAGCAAACCCACTGTTCTATAAGCCAAATGCCAAGATGCTCTTTGGTGATGCCAAAGAAAAGGTCAATGACATTCTGAAGGCTCTTTAGTAAAAAAAACGAGGAGATAGCATCATGAGTTTCGCAACTGCAGTTAAGTCTTTTTGGTCAAACTACACAAACTTCAAGGGTCGTGCCCGCAGGTCCGAGTACTGGTTTATTCAGCTGTTTCTTATCGCCACTAACATCGCAGTTGCGGTTGTTGATCTTGCCCTCATGAACGGTGACGTTGAGCGCTTTATAGCCAATGGCGGCGGCGGAATTGTTGGGCTGATCTGGATTCTCACGACTATTGTCCCAGCGCTTGCTGTTTTAATCAGGCGTCTTCATGACACCAACCGAAGCGGTTGGTGGGCCCTAATAGGACTGGTTCCTGTTGCTGGAGCCATAGTGCTTTTGGTTTTCACCGTTGAAGACTCGAACAAGGGTGTAAACAAGTACGGGGCTTCGCCAAAGGAATCCAGCAACTCCTAGGAAGTTGTGCCAACGCAAGATCACTTACGCTTCGAAAACTGAAATCCCCAGCGCCACCACAACCCAAGCAATAACTGCAGCCCAAATCACCATTGCCGCAGAAACCAAAACTGTTACCTTTAGCGGCTTGACCCCAGCAGCTACCGAAGCAGCCGCAGCAAACTGAGTTCCAATAAGGATTGGGCCAAGGGCGGCCATACCGTAGATTCCATACTTATCGAAAGCCTGCTGGGCTTTGACAAACTTTGGTGATTCAGGTTCTTTGCCCTTGGCTACCCGTCGAGCGATGATCCAGTTCCTAAGTGCTCCTCCACCGTAGGCAAAAACAGCGATGGTGATAATGTTTCCAATCGAGGCAAACACCACTGTCAGAACTGGATCTAGTCCAAGCACAATTCCAGCTGGCACAACAGCAATTGCTTCGAGCCAGGGGATAGCTCCTCCCAGGAAGACCCCGAAGAGCCCGAGTTGTTCTAAGTTCACTTTTTGCGCTCAAACAATCTGGAGAAGTTTGTTAGCAAAGTTTCCATCGGACCTTTTCGGCCTGATTTGGAAACCAGGTGAGCCAATACAGCTAGAACTAGCCAGGTAGCTGCTGCAATTAATGTCACCGGCAGAACTCCAAGTTCTGCGAACAATCCAAATCCCCAGCCTGAGAAAAGTGTTGCAAAAACGACCGACTGGCTTAGATAGATTGTCAGCGAGTACTTTCCAGCAGAAGAGAGAATTCCAAGCTTGAACTTTTGGCTAGTTAGCCAAAGCAGTCCAACAAAACCCGCCGAAAGAATCGGTGCGGTCAGGAAGTTGATCGAGATCGCTGATAAGTACATTCCGTAGCTGTTAGTCTCAGCGACGGCATTTTGAACATATAGGTACGCAGATAACAATTGCAGAGGCAGTCCTACGCTAAATCCCCAAATGGCAAGTTTTTTCATGGTGGATGGATTAGCACTAGAGCTCAGAGAATTCTTTCTGGCAGCCAGCACTCCTACCAGAAACGCAACAAACACTAATGGGCTCTGGAGCAGGAATGCGGTTGGGGCAGCCGTGAGCCACAATTCCTGACGCAAGCCAATCGACTCAACGAAGCTGGTGTTTGTCATAACTTCTGAGAAGTCCACGTTTCCAAGCTCCGGTATCGTCTTTCCCTTCAGGGCAAGAAGCTGCTCTCCAATCAAGGTCAGAGCTGAAAATGCTACAAACAGCAAGCCTGTTATTGCATAGATGACCCAAGCCCAAACCTTTAGAGTCTTTTCCTTGCGGAAGTAGAAAGCTAAAAGCAGAAGCCCAAATAGCCCATAGACGAACAGAATGTCACCGAAAAACAGCAGGCTAAAGTGCAAGATTCCAAGAATCACAAGACCAATTGATCGTCCAACCCAACGACCTCGGTTGGCCTTCGAATCCTTGATTACGTAGTGAGCTGAATAGCCAAATAGGAAAGAAAACAATAAGTAGAACTTGGCCTGGAAAAAGGCCATCACAACAAAAGCAGCCGAGGCATTCGAAAACACCGTTAGGTCAGCCCCTTCGTTGTGTAGCACCGGGTCGATAGCTAAAAGCGGAATGTTCACCAGGGCAATTCCAAAAAGGGCAAAGCCCCTCAGGATATCGGGGAAACTATCGCGCTTGATCATTTTGTTCCTTTCTTAGATAGCTCCTGCCCGATAACGGCCATGGAGGGGAGCATTGCCGTGTAAGCAAAAATCAACCAGAAGATGGCTTGGACCTGAGGCCAAGTCAGGGGAATGTTGTAGGAAAAACCATCGCTCTCGGGTTGAAAATCTGTATAAACAGCAAAAAACATAAGTGCTGTTGCGAGAAGCAGTCCAAGCATGGAAAGCCAGCGATAGGCAATCACATAGCTTCGGTCTCTTATTCGAATGAGCCTTTCATCGAGCGCTTCGGCAGGTGCATCGGCCACCAAACGCACCGACTGGCGCAGCAAGAACCAAAATACGAGTAAAAGCAAGATGTAAATAAGCGTTAAGGCCGCCCATGCGTTGTCACCAACAATGATGAGGAAAACGGTTCCGGTAAACAAAAATGTGTTGGTAGCAACCAGGAGAAAGATTTTCGCCCCTCTGGTTCTTAGGCCATCCCACTGGGTGTCGTTAAGTTGTTTTTCGACTGACTCAACGGACGCGGTTGCCCAGGCTGATCCTTCCGAGCTAGAAGAACCAAATCCCATCAAGGCCCAATAGGCCTTGCCTAGGCCACGAGCCTTGAGGTACCAGAAGAAAAGTGGAAGCTCGAGCAGTGTCAAAGCAATGAGAGTAAAGAAGAACCAGTTGGTGTCAAAGAAAATCAATCTAAAGGTTGGATCTGATTCCCAAAACAAGATTGCCGATGTACCCAGAGGTATAAACCCTAGGGCAAAGTCAAGCCAGGCCATCTTCTTTACATCGTTACCTGCGTATTTGGGGTAGATCCAAAAATACGAGGCAGCCAGTGTGGCCAGAATTACAAATACTACGAGTGACTCATTCATTTACTTTTCTCCTTAAGCCAAAAGAGCTTTTCAACCGAAGTGTTCAGCTCGCTGGCGATTCGAAGGGCCAGCACTAGAGAAGGGCTGTATTCACCGCGCTCAAGGTAGCCAATGGTTTGGTAGTGGACTCCAACCAGATCAGCAAGTTCTTGCCTACTCAACCCCTGGGCAGTGCGAATCTGCTCGATATGATTGAATACCGGCTCTTCGGAATTTCTACTCATACATGTAGTATAGATACTACATAGCATTAATACAACATTAGTTGAATGCAAGTTATGTTGCTCAAACTGCACCTGGAGCAGCAAATTAGGCAAAGAAACTCCCCAAAAGATTGGCCCCACGGGCCCTCAATTGGCGGAGTCACTATCGAATGTGGAATAGTCGCCTCATAGCTTTTTTCGAGAACGTTGATTCAGGACGTCTACTCGATGAGGTTCCTACTTATTTGCTTCCGGGATTCGCTCTGGGACAAAATTCTCACGAGATCGAATAATGAGATGGACGCTTACGAAAATTCCTAGCGGTAGCGCAAATAAGGAAATAATCAATAGCGGAGGATTTCCTAGCATCGCTGGGTCGGGGTTTAGCTCCAATACCCCAAAAAAACCAGCGAACTTCATGATCGTTGCCCAACCAAAATCCAGAAGCGAGAAAACTGCCCATGCCCTGACTAACCCTCTTGCATTTTGACCAGCTCTTCGCAAATGTATTGCTAAGGCAATAGCGGAAACTGCAATCGTGACGTCCATCAATCCTGATATCAGACCTATCTCAGGTGGAAGATCGCCCCTCAAGAAAGCCAGTATTAGGAAAACTCCTCCGATCCTATAAGTCTGCGTCAGGACTAAATCTGCAGTTGAAATCTTACTTAAGGCTTCTTGGAAGGTTTTTATCCTTAGTGAGAGAAATATCAAAATTGCAGCAGGACCAAAAGCTAACGTGCCGAAGGTCATGAAGCGAATCAGCGGATCAAGTTCGGATACGTAGCTTCCCGGAAAGAAAGCAAACTGCCCCACTATAACTGCAACCAAAAACCAGATCAAGATTGTAAAACTGGCTACACGAAACCTATTCCAGCAGTAAGACGCAATGGCGCCGGCAGCAATAGAGCCAACTGCAGCCGGCCCGAAAGCATAAATTAAATCCATCCTGCTCTCCTAGTTAAAGAGCAATTAATAGACTGAGGCCAACACCCAGGGTCGAGAGACTCATTACGACTGCTCCGATAGGAATAAGCCTCACCAGTCCACCTGGCTGACTCTCAGCAGTTCTTGGCGCCCCACCAAAAAATCCACCGGAAATCAAAAGCGGAGCAACAAACAATCCGATTCGCATGGCCCAATTCAACGTTTCGTTGAAGAGAGAAAAGTCTAGAACCAATTGTCCGATGATGCTCAAAATGACTAGAACGCCAGCGTGAGCATGACCTGCTCTGAAGTAATCCCGCTGTATAGCTGAGATGTTCTCAGTTCCCTTTTGTTTCTTGAGAATCGACAGAAGGAAGTAGCCCCCAAAGGCAATTGTTGGTAGCGAGATAAAAGCAAGTGCAATCATCCACCTTGATGCATCACTCATTTTTTTGTTTCCTTTCCAGTTTTTAGTATTCATGGTCAATTGGTGAGAAAGAGCTATTGTTTCGCATCTTGTTTTTCCCGATAGGCAGAGACAAGATCGCTGATGACTTTGTTCCAAGGTTTAGCTTTTAGTCCAAAGCTCTCAGTGGCTGCTTGGGAGCTAACAATAAATGGCTTGTTGAACTGGTACCTACCTCGGTTTAGCTCGCGAATCATTGGACTAAACAATCCGAGAATGGTTTCTAGAACAATCCCAGCTGAACTCATTCGATATTTTGAAATTCCCAGTTCAGAGGCTATGTCCGCAACGACCTG
>CAZKQH010000038.1:0-6857 GCA_964554845.1 uncultured Rhodoluna sp.
GAGCGGATGCAGTTGTTACTAGACGCCAGTTGTTTCCACCGAAACCATCGGTAAGACCCATGGTGATTTTGGTAGGTCCACACCATGACGGCACTGCTGCATTTGCTGGAACGGCGGTAATGCCGGAGAACAGCATTGATGCTACGGCTGCAGCAGAAAATGCCGCAGCCAGTTTACGACGACGAATCATCTTTGTTTCCTCCATCTAACTGCGAGACATTTCTGCCACGCATATTTACTTCTATGCCGGCGGCAAAGAAGCTTGGTTCTGCCCGCGACTAGACATCGACAGGAGCTTTTGAATTTTTGACCTAACTAGAGGCCAGTTAACTGTGTAAATCGCAACACCAATTGCCAACGCAGCGGCTTGGATAAGAGTTCTTACGGCAAAGCTCACTCCTAGCGCCAAGACAAATTGATCTAGTTGAGAAAGGAAGAGTGCTGCTACAACCGTTGCTGTTGGAAGGCCTCTTCCACCAAGAAGTGATGTTCCTCCAAGCACTACTACCGCAACAGAAGTCAGTAGGTATGTCTCACCCATAAAGCCGTTTGGTTCAGAGATAACCCCGGCAATTAGTATTCCGGCCAAGCAGTAAAGCAGCTGTGCCCAAACGTAAGCGATGCCTTGGTGGGTCCTAACTCTTAGGCCTGAAGTTGCTGCCGCAGTTGAACTTGAGCCGATTGATTCAAATCTTCTTCCAGCAACGGTTTTGCGGAGCACGAAAACTACAAGCCCTAGTGCACCTAGCGCAAAGTAAACCGAGTTTGGAAGTCCAAAAGTCACACCGCTCACAATTTCCATCAGCAGCGGGGTGGTGCTGCGAGGAATTCCCTGAGAGATACCCATGACCAAACCATAAAGTGCGGCGTTGGAGCCGAGGGTTGCAATAATCGGGTTCAGCTTGAGAAAGCCAATTAGAAATCCGTTAAGAAGTCCGAAGCCTAGAGCTACTGCTATTGCTAATAGAATTGCTGAACCTAGCTTGCTGTTATCTCCGTCTGGCACCGCAGTCACGATTACCGCAGCAAGCGAGATGGCTCCAGCGACCGATAGATCGATGCCGGCTTGCTGAATCACCAACATTTGGCCAAGGCCAGCAATTGCCAAAATGGCAGCAAATGGGAGTGTGCCGAGGATGGTTCCTTGAGCCACGCTTGATGGCGCCACAAGGGCACTAAGGCCATAAAGAACCACTGTGGAAACCAAAACGGTTAGTAACCCCTTGGATACCTGAAAGCGAGGCCCCTTAGAAAGGACTGCCGCACTTCGCTGTGCCATAAACTCTCCCTGATATCTTGAGCTCTTTATTCAGTGCTTCTAGACATAATGTGTATTTATAAACAATAGCGTCTAGTCACACTTACAATAACCCCTTTTCCAAAATTTTTGCCGGGGTCCAAAAATCCGCCTTTTGGCTTCTAAAGTTTGATCATTTCAATGACCCATAGCGTCCGTTTTTTTATACCAAATGGCCCTAAATTGCCCTAATTCAAGGGTTTTTGGGTGTTAGCCACCGAAGTGAACTAGAGAGCCAATTCTGGCTCCAGGAGGCCCAGATTTGGCTTCTGGGGCTATTTGGATAAACTGCTATCGTTCATCTCAACTGAACATTCTAGAAAATGGAGGCTTTAGCCCTATGAACCCAAAATCAACCGGTCGTGCCCTCGTTGTGGGGGTAACTGGCATTTCAGGCCAGGTAATTGCCAATCAACTCCTAGCTGCTGGCTGGGAGGTTCACGGACTTTCCAGACGAACCGATGGTCTTCCTAAGGGAGTTCACCACATAAAAGCAGATCTGCTAAACGCCGATGAAGTAAAGAAGTCTTTAGCTGGCCTTAAACCAGAAATTGTTTTTATGACAGCTTGGATCAAAAAGGATTCCGAAGCCGAAAACATTGAAGTCAATGGTGCAACCATCCGCAATCTGCTAGCTGGCCTTGAGCCAGACGGTGGGGTTCGTCACGTTGCCCTACAGACCGGACTCAAGCACTACCTTGGCCCATTCGACAACTACGCGAACGCAGTTATGGCCGAAACTCCATTTCACGAATCCGAGCCTCGACTAGATGTACCTAACTTCTACTACACCCAAGAAGATGAGTTGTTCGCAGCCGCTAAAAAGCAAGGCTTTACTTGGAGCGTTCACCGTTCGCACACCATCTTTGGTTTCGCGGTAGATAACGCCATGAACATGGTCCTTACTCTTTCTGTCTATGCAGAAATTCAAAAGGCTCTTGGAAAGCCATTCATCTATCCAGGTTCAACCCAGTCTTGGAATGGTGTTGTTGATGTCACAGATGCTGATCTGCTAGCGGAGCAACTTGTTTGGGCAGCTACACATAAAGAAGGTGAAAACGAAGCCTTCAATATTGCGAACGGGGATACTTTCCGTTGGCGCTGGTTGTGGCCACAAATCGCCGAGCACTTTGGACTTCCTTTTGAGGGTCCTAAGGAATCCCACTTCCAACCTCTAGTGGAGCAAATGAAAGATGCTGGTCCGGTTTGGGAAGAGATTGCCAAAAAGCACGGGCTTGCAGTTTCAGACGTTACGAAACTTGCTTCCTGGTGGCACACCGATAGTGACCTAGGTCGCCAGATTGAATGTTTCACCGATATGACCAAGTCTCGTGAAGCTGGCTTCTTGGGCTTTAGGTCCAGCCCCAAGAGTTTCTTCTCAAATGTAGAGGCCTATCGCAAGGCAAACATACTTCCTTAGAAACCCTCCAGTATCCAAGGAAAATTGGAAATGGCTGCCCAATCGGGCAGCCATTTCTTTATCTCAATTATTAGAGCGTGGCGTTTAATTCAATATGCGCCTTGATGTTACTCATTGGGTTCTGGGCTGCTTCAACAGCACCTAGTGCATCCCCAACGCTAAATCGTGCGGTTACTAATGGAGATAGGTCGATGTTCTTGGTTGACATGAACCGGATCGTTTCTTCCCAGACACCCGGTGAACCAATAGAGCCGGTAATGGTTAGCTCTTTAGATTGAATCAAACCAAGTTGTGCTGGGGCTGATTTACCAACGTCGATTCCAATGTAAGCAACGCGACCCTTGAAGCCAGCGAGCTCAAGTGCTGTAGCCATCACATCGGGTCTTCCAGTTGCTTCAACCACCACATTTGCTCCGCGACCTTCGGTGTCTTTATCAAGCACAGACTTAATCTCATCTGGTGAACAAACAATGTCTGCCCCAAGATCACGTGCGGCCTGCTGACGGAAATCTACCGGCTCAACAACTATGGTTCGTGCACCAAGTGCCTTAGAGGCTGCGGTCACCGCAAGACCGATAGGTCCAGCACCAAGTACTACCAGTGTGTCACTAGCGTTCACGTTGCCAACCTTCATTAGGGCGTAGTAGGCAACGCTGAAAGGCTCTACGAGTGCTCCGTTGTTCCAAGAGATATTCTTTGGAATCTTGTGCAGCCAAGAAGCTTTAGTGATGAAAAACTCTGCAGCCGCACCGCTGATTGAAAAACCAAAATGGTCGTCTCCAATTACACAGTCTCCAACGACGTGGTCACCTTTTGTGAAATTGCTGACCTTGGAGCCAACCTTCATCACTTCGCCGGACCACTCATGGCCCGGAATTATTGGGTAGCTAAAAGGAATAATGTAGCGGCCTTCTAGCAGCTCAATGTCTGAGTGGCAAACACCCACTGCACGCGAGGCTATGAGCACTTCGTCGTCTGCAATATCTGGCACTGCAAGTTCGTTGACTTCTGCTTTTCCCTCTGAAACAAACTGTAAAGCTTTCATGATTAGTGTCCTCTTACTAGTACTTTGGTTTCTGTTCCGGTTGGTGATACGAGTTCTTCGAATCCCTTGGAAACAATGTCATCCATGTTGATTTTTGAGCTAACGACTTTTTCTACCGCAAGACCGCGGCGACCGATTAGTCCGATGATGCGAGGCCAGTCAGTCACTGGATAACACCAAGTTCCGGTGTAGGTGATCTCTCGTTCAGCTAGCTCCATTGGCTCAATCGAAGCAGGTTTGGTGTGCAAACCGGTCTGTACTACGTAGCCACCGGAGCGCACAGCCTTGATGGCGGTCTGCAGCGCTCTTTCGTTTCCTGAACATTCAATAACTGCATCAACACCGATTCCCTCGGTTGCATCTTTTAGTGCCGCGATCACATCGTCCTTGGTTGGATCAAGCAAGGTGGCAACACCAAGATCATTCATCATGCGTTGACGATTGGGGTTTAGCTCTGAGACAAATACCCTTGCTCCCAGGTTTTCTGCATAAAGAGCGGCAAGGGCACCAATTGGGCCAGCGCCGGTTATCAAGATTGTGTCACCCGGTCTTACATTGCCACGGTCAACTCCATAGGCAGCCACAGCGGTTGGCTCAACCAAAGCTCCGGCCACATCAGAAACTGAATCATGTAGCTTAAACACATTTGCGGCCGGGACTACTGCTTGCTCACCGATGCCGCCCCACTCGCAGGAAAGACCGATGCAAGCCATTGAGGTGCACAGGTGCTTGTCGCCCCTTGAGCAGAAATAGCAAACACCGCAGGACAACAGTGGCATAACTGAGACTCGGTCGCCGACCTTAACGTTGGTGACGCCTTGACCCAGTTCTAGAACTTCAGCCGAAAACTCGTGACCGAGAATTTGAGGAAGGATTGAGCCATTTAGCTTATGGGGCTTAGCAGGAATAACAATTGGACCCATCGCATACTCATGGACGTCAGTGCCACAAATTCCGCACCAGAAAGGCTTGAGCCTTACTTCACCCACACCAACCGACTGTGGTTCAGCTACATTCTCAACACGAATGTCCTTGGCTCCGTAGAAGATTGCTGCCTTCATCATTACTCCTTTTTATTTCTATTTTTATAGTGATGGATCAAAAAGAACTTTGCCTTGGATTTTGCCGGCGCCCAGTAACTCTAGTTGAGTGCTGATTTGCTCAAGTGGGTAAACGCCCTCAACTAATTCTTCGGCCAACTTTGTGCTTCCAAGTATTTCAAGTGCTGGTGCTAGGTCTTGATCGCATACGTGAGCCAAAGTTGTCAGAATGTTAATCTCACTAAGCACGATTTTGTAAACATCAAGCTCTGGCTTTGCACTTGGCAGTCCAACCTGCAAAATGTTTCCTCCGCGTTTTACAAGGTTGATAGCAAACGGAAGTTGCCCTGGTGCTCCACTAGCTTCAATGACAACATCTATTCCGCCATCACCAAAAATAGCCTTGATTTGCTCTTCTGCATTTTCGCCAACTTCAACAGTCTTATCGGCTCCAAGTCTTAGTGCCCTTTCAAGGCGAGCTCCACCAAAATCCAAAACCGTTACATCCACGTCAAAAAGATGCTTTAGACCTGCTAATACGAATGTTCCAATCGCGCCGGCGCCGATGAGAAGCACTTTGTCTCCGTTTTTTACTCCGGCTCTTCTTGCCGCATGAAGACCAACTGCCAGCGGCTGAGCGATGCCGGCTGCGTCAAGATCTAAATCCTTTGGAACCAGCGCCAGGGTACTGGTTGGTACTGCAACAAATTCGGCCATACCACCATCGCGATTTAGCCCAAGGGTCACGTATTTTTCACAGAGATTAGTGCGCATTTCTTTGCACCTTTTACATTTTCCACAAGATA
This sequence comes from uncultured Rhodoluna sp., assembly GCA_964554845.1. Lineage (GTDB taxonomy): Bacteria > Actinomycetota > Actinomycetes > Actinomycetales > Microbacteriaceae > Rhodoluna. The sequence goes on from CAZKQH010000038.1 coordinate 5,609, forward strand.
TCCCGGCCCCCGAGGCAACGATGTCGCCAACCCTAAAGCCACCGGCTCCGTCGGCAGGCGCCACGACCTCGCCAATAAATTCATGACCCAAAATCAATGGGCCGTGATGGCCGCTGATGGGGTGTTTGGTTTGAGTCGGAAACATCTTGGGCCCAGATTTGTACTCCGAGGCATCCGTTCCGCACATTCCAGAGCGCAGCACCTTTAGGAGCACTTCTCCGGTTGCTGGGGTTGGGACCTCGTATTGTTCGATACGCACGTCACCACTGGCGTGATAAACGGCGGCCTTCATTTTTGCAGACATCTACTATTTTCCGCCGCGACCTTCAACGGTGTTTAGGTGGGACTGTGAATCGCGCTGCAGCGGCAGTGGTCCGCCAACTGCGTAGTAGCGCTGACCTGCAATTAGAAGATCTTCCGCAGGGAACTTTGTGATTACCTGACAACCCGTTGCGGTTACCACAACTTCTTCCTCAATTCGAGCCGCGCCCCAACCATCGGACGATGGCCAATAGGTTTCGAGGGCAAATACCATTCCCTCTTTTAGTTCCTCTGGGTGATCGAATGAAACCAAACGAGAGAAGATTGGCTTTTCCCAAATCGAAAGGCCAACGCCGTGCCCGTACTGTAAGGCAAAGGCCGCTTCTTCGTCAGCAAACCCAAACTCTTCTGCCTTAGGCCAGACGGCAACGATGTCTGCCGTGGTTGCTCCTGGTTTTACCAGTGCAATTGCTCGATCCATGTACTCACGAGCACGCTTATAGGCATCATGCTGCGCGCTGCTGGCTGAGCCCACCGCAAAGGTTCTGTAGTAGCAAGTTCGATAGCCCTGGTAGCTGTGAAGAATGTCAAAGAAAGCCGGGTCTCCCGGGCGAATTAGCCGATCTGAGTACACGTGTGGGTGAGGTGAACATCTCTCGCCAGAGATTGCGTTAACACCTTCTACATACTCTGATCCCAAATCGTAGAGGACTTTGGAAACAAGCCCGACTGCCTCATTTTCACGCACGCCTGGTTTTAGAAATTCGTAAAGCTTCTCATAGGCGGCGTCAACCATTGATGCCGCCTGAGTCAGTAGCCCAATTTCCTCGCCAGTCTTGATTGCTCTTGCGTTTAGGAAAACCTGTTGACCGTCAACAACGGTGATGCCGGCTCGTTGAAGAGCAAACAAAATTGGTAGTTCGACAATGTCAATTCCCAGTGGCTCATTTAACAGGCCGAATTTCTCAAGCTCTCGCTTAATTTTTGC
>CAZKQH010000038.1:6867-11589 GCA_964554845.1 uncultured Rhodoluna sp.
GGCATCGGGGTTGAAGGCACCGCGAAGGGTTGAGATACCCGCTCTGGCGCCAGATTCGGCACGAGGTTTTATGGCACCGTGGTGTGGTGCATGTGGGTCAGCATCTGCCTCGGCTGTGGTGGTGGCCAACCATGGGTTATAAAGTTTGTGGTGCTTTGCGGCTGATCCAAAATCCCAAACGATTGGGTCTGAATTACGAGTCACCAGAGCAAAGCGAATTGCTTTGTCAATCGCCCAGGTTCCAATGTGGGTGGATGACATGTAGCGAATGTTTGCGAAATCAAATGCCAGCAAGGCTCCGACATCGGACTTGACCAGTTCGGCTTTTAACTTGGCAAGTCGTTCAGTTCTTAGTTTGTCAAAATCTAATCGCTGCTCCCAATCAACCTGATTGGTTCCAAATGTTGCAGTTTTTATAAAAAATTTGCTGGCTAGACCAGAATCATTCCGCCATCAATGGCCATAGTTTGGCCGGTAACATAATCCGAGTCACTACTTGCTAAAAACAATGCGGTTGGTGCTATGTCTTCTGGTTGCGCAGCGCGCCCTACAAGAATTCCAGCTGCCATTGAGTCAAAACCAGAATCACCTTCGCCTATAGCTTCAAGATCTTTATCCAATTGCACCCAAAGAGGTGTATCAACAACACCTGGAGAAAAGGCATTCACGGTGATCTTGTGTTCAGCTAAAGCTCGAGCCGCAGCTTGAGTTATTGAAATAACGGCTGCCTTTGACGCACTGTAAGGGGCAAAGCTTGAAAATCCTGTGCGTCCAGCAATAGATGCGGTGTTTACTATTTTCCCGCCTGATCCTTGACGAATAAACTGCTTGGCCGCTTCTTGTGTTCCAACAAAGACAGCAAGAGCATTGACGTTCATAATGGCGTTGAAGTTTTCCTCAGTGACATCGAGAAACTTCATCGGTTTATTAAAGCCAGCGTTATTGAAATAGCAATCCAGCTTTCCAAAAGTCTTCACGGCCACTTCTATTCCAGCTGCCACGCTGGCCCGCTTGGTTACGTCCACCTGGGTTGAAATTGCCTTACCGCCAGCTTTTGTAATCTCGTCAACCACCAGCTGAGCAGCTTCTAAGTTCAGGTCAGCTATTACAACATTGGCTCCCTCGGCCGCCAGGGCTTTTGCAATTCCCCGGCCAATTCCTGCAGCGCCTCCGGTGATAATCACCGTGCGGGAAGTCATTCTGGAACCCACTTTGTCCTCCTTGACAAGCTGATTTACTGTTTTCATGAATCAAAGTGTGTTTAGTCTAGATGAACAACCTAAGGGGAAACAACTCGCCATTTTGAGCTGGAATCAGGCCCAAAGTGCTCCCGGTGTTTTCCAAATTCAGCCAATCTAGGGCATTTAAGGCAAAACCCTGTCTGATGGGTTGGAAATTGTTTTCTAACCGTTACGTTCTGATTTGGTATAGATATCGAGCTTGGTGTTGACTGACACTGTAATAAGCACTCCGTAGGTTATAGAAAAGGGTAAGAAATGTCTTTCAAAGTAGAGGGTGTACACCACATTGGCATTACCGTGCGCGACATGCAACGCTCGTTCGATTGGTACACAAAAATGTTTGGCCTTCAGCCAGGACCTGTGAACCATGGTGAAGGTAAAGAGCTTTCTGACGCAGTGCAGGTTGAGGGCACCAAGTTGTCGTTCTCAATGATCGACATCGGAGCCACCAGAATTGAGTTCCTCGAATACCATGAGCCCCCTGGTAAAGATTTCTCTCTAAAAAATGGCGATGTGGGGGCAACTCACATCTGCCTTCAGATTGATGACATGGATGCAGCATACGAAACACTGCTTTCAAGAGGTGCCGTGTTCAACGCTCCTCCAGTTACATTGACAGATGGCGACCTAGCCGGATCGCGTTGGGCCTATCTGCGTGACCCGGATGGAATCCAGTTAGAGATTTGGGCTTGGCCAAAATAGTTAGCTAATCAGTGAAAAAACTTTTGACTAGCAAAATAGACGACAAATAGTCAAAACAGTTTTTCGATCGGTGCTTGCTTGACTTGAGACATAAATCTAATCACGTCTTTATCAACCATTACATCGCCCATCTTGATTGCGCGCGTCAAATAAAGCCCTTCAAGAGATCGAACGCGCGATAGAGCAACATAGGTTTGCCCGGGAGAAAAAGCACCACGGCCAAGATCAATAACCACTTCGTCGTAAGTTTGCCCTTGCGATTTATGAATGGTGACCGACCAGGCTGGTCGAAGTGGGATTTGCTGATACTCAGCCAGTGGGATGGTCACCAGCACTTCTTTGACTTTGCCGGTTTCTTCGTCAAATTCTTCTTCGATTTCGTAGCGCACCTTTTCCCAGGTAGCTCTTCCAACATCTAACCTCTCACCATCGACTTCAACAGTCACTCCGCCCGAGGATGGAAGATCAACGACTTTACCGATGGTTCCATTCACCCAGCGCTTTAGAGTTCCTTCACCGGTTCTTTTGCCGTCATCGTTTTTTATGAACATAACCTGCGCGCCAACTTTGAGCTCCAGCATCGGATCGGCTGGAAGAGTTTTACCAAACGCACTTTCATCACTGGCGGTGTAAACAGCTTCGAAGGTTTTGGGTTTTGTTGTCAGTCTGCCCATGCGTTCGCGGTTTGTGCTATCTACGCTCGCATTGATGGTTGCAAGGCGAATCACGTCATCGTGCGGAGGAAACCGGTTTCCAGCTTGATTTAATCGATCGAGCATTGATTGATCAACTTCCCCTACTCGAATCGCATTCAAAATGGATTTGAATTCCTCGTCGGACTGACGGAAGATTTCGCCGAGTTCAAATCTCTCCAGTGAATCTTCGCGCCAGACGTGCGCATCGAAGAACCAAGGTGACTGGTAGTTCTCAGCCATGTATGCGCGCTCTTCGTTGTTTCCGGGAACTGGGGAGAGTTGATAAGGATCGCCGAACATAACAACTTGTGCTCCACCAAATGGAATCTTGCGTCTTCCTCTTGCAATACCCATTGACTTTGAGATCGCATCCATCATGTCTGCATTGACCATCGAAACTTCATCGATAACCAAAACATCTAAAGCAGCGAGAACTTCTCTAGTTCTGCGGTTTAAGTGGCGAGCAATATCGTGCTCGCCCAGAATCCCAAAGGGGAAGCCAAACAGAGAGTGAATGGTGACGCCGCCAACGTTTAGTGCAGCAACTCCAGTTGGTGCACAAACAGCGACGTTCTTCTGGGTGTTTTCCACCAGGTAGCTAAGCAAGGTGGATTTACCAGTTCCGGCTCGACCGGTCACGAAAATGTTGTTCTCGGACTGTTCGATGTAGTCAAAGAGGTTCTGCTGCTCTATTGAGAGCCTGATCGGTTCCATGAGCTACTTCTGCTTGTTGATGCGCTCTAGCATCGTGTTGTAATCGTCGATGTCTTGGTTGTTTGAACGATCTGATGCTCGATCAAGTCTTTTGCTATCTCGGTTATCCGATCTAAACCACTGCACAGAGACAATGATGGTCAAAATGATCGTTGGTATCTCGCCAATTCCCCAGGCGATTGCTCCACCTGATTGTTGATCCTCCAGTGGCGGCAATCCCCAGGTTCGACCCATCGCACCAAACCAATCGGGAAGCAGCAATCCTGTTCCACCCATCAAGGCAAGACCAAAGAAGGCATGGAAGGCCATCACGCCAATCAAGGTGACTATCCGGAACGGATAGTTAAGCCTTGATGGCCCTGGGTCAATTCCAATCAATGATTGAACAAATAGGTAGCCGGTAATCAAAAAGTGCACAATCATCCACTGGTGCCCAACGTGTTCGCGGGTAGCCCACTCAAACAGCGGGGTGAAGTAGAAAACCACCAGGGAAGCTGCGAAGTTCGCAGCGGCAATTAGCGGGTGTGAGACAAACTCGGCGTATTTGGTGTGAACGGCCCAAAGGACCCACTCCCGAACTCCTTTGGAAGAATCTGCACGCTTTTGAACCGCACGGGTCAAAAGCGTGACTGGGGCACCTGGAACTAGCAGCACAGGAATAGCCATAGTTAGAAACATGTGGGCGACCATGTGGACGCTAAATAGGTACTCCTGATAAACGTTCAAGGAACCCGAAGTCACAAAGATAAGTAGCAACATTCCGGCTACCCAAGAGATGGTCCTGGCTATCGGCCAGGAATCTCCGCGGGCCTTGAGGCGTCTTACGGCAACTAAATACGCACCGATTGCCCAAAGGGCTATCAGAGCCCAGAGAATATCAAGCTTCCACTGGGTAAAGAAGGTTTCAATTGTTAGCTCTGGTGGAAGGGGCTCCCCGGTCAATAGCTGTGCTGGTGTGGGTGTAATGAATTCGCCTTGATTTACCGGGGGAGCAGTTCTTGCGAGCGCGGTTCCCATGCCAATTGCTGCACCCATGATGAATATCTCAAGCAGTGCCAGCTTGAAAAAGCTGCCCTTCTCTGAAATTTTCGACAAAATCCTGGTTCGATACACAGCCCCGAAGGCTCCAAGTATTACCAGCAGCACAACCTTGATAAACAGCATCTGTCCGTAGGGGCTAAGTAGCCCTACTGCATCAGGTATTCGAACATAGCTTGATCCAAGGCCAGATACTCCAACAATCACAAAGCTTGCAAGTGCAAGCGATGAATACCTTGCCACCATGGGCTTTGCATCTTTCAGCACGTCTTGTTTGATTGCAAACAAGGCAATGAGCCCACCAACCCAGGTGACTATGCCAACTAGGTGCA
>CAZKQH010000039.1:0-10962 GCA_964554845.1 uncultured Rhodoluna sp.
AAATCTGGAGAGCGAACAAGAGTCTTGGAGTCTCTAAGTTCCGAAACTCGCACCATGGTGTTTTTCGAATCCCCGCATCGAATAGTTGATTCGCTCCAGGATGCAGCCAAGGTATTTGGGCCTGATCGACAAGCCTCAGTATCCAGGGAGCTAACCAAGAAATTTGAAGAGACCAAGCGCGGCACTTTGGCAGAACTTATGGATTGGGCCAAGGATCAAAAGGGTGAGATGGTGCTGGTTATTTCTGGAGCGGAACCGGTGGTTTCTAACCTTGACGACCTAGTGACAAAGGTTATTCAGCTCAAAAGCGAAGGGACCGGACTCAAGCAAGCTTGCTCGAGTGTTGCTAAGCAATATGGGGCCTCAAGCTCTGAGCTCTACGCTTTAGCTCTCAAACGGGAATAGCTAGCCCCGCTCGGTTAAGCTTGTACCCATGTCTAGCGTGAGCCCATCGGGAAAGTCGTTTTATGTCACGACACCCATTTTTTACGTAAACGACGCCCCCCACATCGGCCACGCTTACACCGAAGTTGCCTCAGATGTCCTAACTCGCTGGCAACGCCAAAAAGGCAGCAGCGCATTCCTGCTAACCGGTACCGACGAGCACGGCGAGAAGATTCTTAGAACAGCCAGCGCCAACAATTCATCCCCGCAGGACTGGGCTGACAAGCTGGTGCACGATTCTTGGTTGCCTTTGCTTGAGACCCTGGATATCGACAACCAAGACTTTATAAGAACTACTGAGCCCAGGCACAAGAAAAACGTCCAGAAGTTCTTACAGGACCTGCACGACAAGGGCTTCATCTACCAGGGTTCCTACGAAGGAAACTACTGCGTTGGATGTGAAGAATTCAAAACTGACTCTGATTTGGTTGAAGGCGAAGGCGCCTTCGCCGAGGAACTGGTTTGCGCAATCCACTCAAAGCCGGTTGAGCGTCTGGAAGAAACCAACTACTTTTTCAAGCTAAGCGAATTTCAGCAGCCTTTGCTTGATTACTATGAGCAAAACCCAAACTTCATTCAGCCAGAATCAGCCAGAAATGAAGTTATTTCTTTTGTGAAGCGCGAACTGACAGATCTTTCTATTTCACGTTCCAAGGATAAATTTGACTGGGGAATTGATATTCCATGGGACACCAACCACGTAATTTACGTTTGGTTCGATGCGCTGCTGAACTACATCACTGCAGTAGGTTATGGCGAAGATCAACAGAAGCTTGATAGTTTGTGGCCAGCATCAATCCAGGTGGTTGGAAAAGATATCCTGAGATTCCACGCAGTAATTTGGCCAGCGATGCTCATGGCTGCTGGACTAAAGCCTGCTGAAAGAGTCTTCGCTCACGGCTGGCTTTTGGTTGGCGGCGAAAAGATGTCAAAGTCCAAACTAACTGGAATTGCGCCAACTCAAATCACCGATGTTTTTGGCTCAGATGCATTTCGTTATTACTTCATGAGGGCAATTGCATTTGGTCAAGACGGCTCCTTTTCTTGGGAAGACCTAACAGCTAGATACCAATCAGAGCTAGCCAATGGCTTTGGAAACCTTGCCTCGCGCGTTGTTGCCATGATTCACCGATACTTCGGTGGAACAGTTCCAGAAGGTGAGAACCTAACCGAGGCTGATAGAAAGATTGCAACCGTTGCCGAAGCCTCGGTTCAGGCGGCTGATAAAGCCATGGATCAGGTCGCTATCCAGGACGCGCTAGTTGCCATCTGGGAGCTAGTGGATCAACTAAATGGCTACCTAACCGAGCAAGAACCCTGGATTTTGGCCAAGGACGAAGCCAACCGAGAGCGCCTTGCCACCATCCTGGTCACCTCCCTTGAGGGCGTAAGGGCTTTGGCTGTGTTACTTTCTCCCTTCACTCCAAAAGCCAGCGCAAAACTCTGGGCGGCAATTGGTGGCTCACTTGGTGATCTCGCAGATCAGTCACTGTTGGATTCGGCCAGCTGGGGACAGCTAAAGCCAGGAACTCAAATTGGCGAATTGGAATCGCTGTTTCCAAGGATTGACCAAGAAGAAAAGGCTTAGCTTAAGCGCGTGAACGAGCACATTAGATCTCGGCAGTTTTTTGACGCTGATGGAAATCGAAAGAACCTTAGCTACCCGGAACTTCCAGAACCACTTTTGGTTGGCACTTACGACAATCACACCCATCTTGAAATAGCCGATGGTGATCAGCCAATGGATTATCAGGACCACATGAGCCTCGCATCCCAAGTTGGAATTATTGGAGCGGTTCAAGTTGGTGTGACATTAGAAAGCTCGAAGTGGTGTGCTGAGGTAGCAGCGAAAGATTCTAGATTGCTCGCAGCTGTTGCAATCCATCCGAACGAAGCGGCTAAGTATGAATCCAAACAAGATCTCGATAACGACATCGAAGGAATCGCTTCGCTCGCTCGTGAACCAAGAGTTCGCGCCATTGGTGAGACTGGTTTGGATTTTTTCAGAACTGAAGATTCTCAGGGCATTGAATTTCAGCAGTACTCGTTCGAGCGGCACATTGATATTGCGAAGCAGCACAATCTTGCTTTGCAGATTCATGATCGTGATGCACACGACAAAGTGGTCGAGACTTTGTTTCGAGTTGGCGCACCAGACAAAGTGGTCTTTCACTGCTACTCGGGTGATCTAGAGCTAGCAAAGATTTGCTCTGAAAACGGTTGGTATACATCCTTCGCCGGCAACATCACAATCAAGCGAAATCAGCATCTGCGTGACTCACTAAAAGCAATGCCGAAATCCAAGATTTTGGTTGAAACAGATGCCCCATTTCTAACCCCCGAGCCACTTCGTGGCCGCCCCAACGCTCCGTACCTTGTTCCAATTACCGTGCGGTTTATGGCGCAGCAACTGGGAATGGATGCCAACGAGCTTTCCGGCCAAATAGCCCGAAACACCATCGAGGTCTACGGATCCTGGGACAACTAATGGTTGAGCTACTGGGATCAGGGGAGATAAGGCGCTTAGCCACGGAACTTGATCTCAAACCTACAAAGAAGCTTGGCCAAAACTTCGTGATTGACCCGAACACCATTCGCAAAATAATTGCTGCTGCCGGCCTGTCTCCCAGGGACAAAGTCGTTGAAATTGGCCCTGGCCTTGGCTCATTGACTCTTGGTTTATTGGAGAAGGTCAATTCGCTAGCAGTCATCGAGTTCGATAGCCGATTGGCAGATCGGCTACAGCAGACCCTGGACCAGAGAGCCTCCGGGCATAAGTGCCACATAATCGCTGCCGATGCCATGAACGTAACCGAATTGCCATTTGAGCCAGATGCGCTGGTGGCAAATCTTCCCTACAACATTTCGGTTCCTGTTCTTTTGCACTTCATGGAGACTTTTCCAACCCTTAAAAAAGGTTTGGTTTTAGTTCAGGCAGAAGTCGCTGCTCGATTGATTGCTCCACCAGGGTCCAAGATCTACGGATCTCCGAGTGCAAAGTTGGCTTGGTACGCAAAGGCCTCATCAGGTGGAAATGTCTCGAGGAATATCTTTTGGCCGATTCCTAATGTTGATTCCGCACTTGTCTATTTTGAAAAGCGCGTCGATGAGTTTCCCGCCGCGCTTCGTTCAGAAGTGTTTAGAGTTATTGATGGGGCTTTTTCACAGCGGAGAAAGACGCTTCGCCAGGCACTTTCTGATTGGGCAGGATCACCGGCCGAGGCCGAACGCATTTTGGTCGAGGCTGGAATTTCTCCGCAGGCCCGTGGTGAAGATTTGATCATTGAGGATTTTGTAAGGCTGGCGAGTAAGAAGTGATTTTTGAAAGAGACTTCCGACAAGTAAACCCAGCTTCTGTCGCAACCACATACTTTTCAACTGGTGCAGCAAGGGTGTTCAATATCCTCAACGATCCTTCTTCTTGGGGTCAGACCAGAATTCCAAGAGTTTCCTCGGCCAGCTCGCCGTCCAAGATTGTTTTGACCTTCGAAGGCATTGAGCGCGCTACGGTTACCATTTCGTCCTGGAGAACCGACTTTTGTCAGGTAGAAATCGTGTTGGACGGATACCCAGATGATTCAGCCAAAGCAGACTTTGAGTCTTACTGGGTGGCAGTTTGGAACATGTTGGTTTCTCGAGTCGGCAGACGATCTTCAGTGGTTGCCTCCAGCCCTGCGAAGGTAAACGTGTTTTTTGCGGTTGGGGCCTTTTTGAAAAACGGCTTCCATGAGGTCGCAAGTTGCTATCAGGCCCTAAGCCTTCGAGAGGTTCTGAGCGTTGAATTAGAAGGCAAGTTCTCAATTGGATTTGCCGGACCCTTTGGGGAGTCAAGCAAGCAGCTTGTGCCCACAGATGCCACCAATTTGGTCTACAAAGCAGGTACTGCACTGCAGAAGCTAAACCCAGCCGTTCGGCCCGAATTGGTCGGGTTCACAATTCACAAGTCAGTGCCAATTGCCGGAGGTATGGCCGGAGGCTCTGCTGATGGTGCAGCTGCACTTGTGGCCCTTGATCAGTTGTTTTCAGCTGGCTTAGTAGCCAAACTTTCAAAAGCCGCTGCCAAACTGGGGTCGGATGTACCGTTCTCGCTCGAAGGTGGAACTGCTATCGGTACAGGGCGTGGTGAAAAGCTTTCGAAAATTGAAACAGATGCAGTCTTGCACTGGGTAATGACGCCATCTCAAGTTGGACTTTCTACGCCAGATGTTTACAGGAGACTCGACATAATGCGAACCGAGGCCGGAGTTGATGTTTCGACTTTGGAACAGCCCGAGGTTCCTTCCGAGCTGGTAGCAGCCTTGGTTGCAGGAGATGCTAATGAAGTTGCAAACTTCATGCACAACGATCTCGAAATTGCGGCTTTGGCACTTAGGCCTGAACTTGCAGCAACAATCGAGGCTGGAAGAAAAGCAGGATCACTAAAGTCGATGGTCTCGGGATCGGGACCAACCATCGCTCATCTTGCTAAGGATCGAATTCACGCTGAGCAAATAGCCAATCGCCTAGCAGCCTCCGGGTTAGATTCAATTGCAACTTACACATCCGTTTCCGGCACACGCTTGGAGAACTAGTTGGCGCATCTACTAGGAGCTGAGCGAATTCGACTCAGCTTTGCAACCACGGAAGTCTTCAAGGATCTAACAATTGGGGTTCAAGACGGCGACCGGATTGGCATTGTCGGTAAAAACGGCGACGGTAAATCAACCCTGCTTCGACTCTTTGCGAAAACTCAGGAACCGGATTCGGGCCAGATCACTAAGCGGAGCGATGTGCGCATCGGAATGCTTGACCAGGTGGATGACTTCTTGCCCGACCAGAGCATCTCTCAAGTGGTAATCGGTGATCAGGCCGAGCACGAGTGGGCGGGTAATCCCAAAATTCGGGATATTTTTGCAGGTCTTTTAGCTGACTTTGATTTTGACCAGAAGGTAGCGCAGCTTTCGGGTGGCCAAAGGCGACGGGTTGCATTAGCGGCTTTGCTGGCAGGTGACTGGGACATCCTGATGTTAGATGAGCCAACTAACCATCTGGATATCGAAGGCGTGGCCTGGCTTGCCCAACACCTAAAGACTCGCTGGGGCAAAGCTAGCTCGGGATTGCTGTTGGTCACCCACGACCGCTGGTTCTTAGATGAGGTTTGCAACTTAACTTGGGAAGTTCACGATGGAGTGATTGATATTTACGATGGCGGATACGCGGCCTACATCCTGGAGCGCAACGAACGGGCCAGATCTCAAGCTGCCAGTGAATCTAGGAGGCAGAACCTGCTTCGTAAGGAACTGGCGTGGCTTCGCCGTGGAGCTCCCGCAAGAACCACCAAGCCAAAGTTCCGCATCGATGCGGCTAACGAGCTAATCGCCAATGAACCGCCTCCAAGAGACAGTGTGAACCTGGCCAGGCTAGCAACCACTCGTTTGGGCAAGGACGTGTTGGATATCGAAAATCTCCACTACTCAATCGATGGTCTGCAGCTGATATCTGACGTGACTCTTCGCCTAGGTCCAGGAGATCGCATTGGTCTACTTGGAGCTAATGGTGCAGGAAAGACAACTTTTCTAAAGTTGATTTTGGGTTCCCTAACTCCTACCAAGGGTCTAGTAAAACTTGGCAAAACTGTTGTGCCAGCAATTTTAAGTCAGGAGGTTCGTGAGCTTGATGAGTTTGCCGATCAGCGAATTTTTGAACTTATTGCTCGCGAGAAGCGAACTTTTGTTGTTGACAAGAAGGAAGTTGGAATTTCTCAGCTGGTCGAGCAGCTTGGGTTTACTAGCTTGCAACTTCAAACACCAATTGGTGATTTATCCGGTGGTCAAAAAAGACGACTTCAGCTTCTGAGGCTGTTGTTTGGCGAACCAAACCTTTTGATTCTTGATGAGCCGACCAACGATCTTGATACCGACATGCTCGCTCAGGTCGAAGACCTTCTGGATTCTTGGCCGGGCACACTGATTGTTGTCAGCCACGATAGGTATCTACTCGAAAGAGTTACGGATATGCAATATGCACTGCTTGGCGATGGGGCACTTAGACATTTGCCACGTGGTGTTGATCAGTATCTTGAGCTGCGTAAGTCAGGTGGGGTGCAGGAGGACGCACCGGTCGCTAAAACAACCACTGGGGCGCAGGATAGGGCGAGTCAGAAAAATCTCCAGCGGCTCGAGCGGGCAATTGCCAAGGCCGAAGCTGAGGAAATAGAGGTTCGAGCTAATCTGGAAAAGCATGATCCGGCTGACTACGAGGGCTTAGCTGCCTTAGCTGCCAGAGCCAGTGAGCTAGCCACAAAGCGGGACCAGCTTGAGGCCAGTTGGTTGGCCGAAAGCGAGAATCGGGCCTAAGGCCTCAAGGTTTCTGGCAGACTTAGGGGGTAATCGGGCCTTGCTTGATTGTGATCCGCCCTAGTGTAACGGCAGCACGGCGGCCTTTGGAGCCGTAGAGTTCAGGTTCGAATCCTGAGGGCGGAGCGAAAACCGATTGGGAGAAGTTGATGTCAGCTAAAGGGCTTGTCTGCGTTGTACTTGCAGCCGGCAGCGGAACCAGAATGGTTTCCGCCACCCCAAAGGTTATGCACCAATTAGCTGGCCGCACACTAATCGGTCACGTTATGGCAACAGCCACCTCCTTGAAAACTTCGGGAGTCTATGTTGTGCTTCGTCATCAAAAAGAACTCATCAGCGAGTACCTAACAAAAAGCTATCCAGCTGCCATTCAGGTAGATCAGGATGAAATTGCAGGCACTGGTCGTGCGGTTGAAGTAAGCCTTTCAAAAATTCCAGCTGACTTTGCAGGCGATGTTCTAGTTATCAGTGGCGATGTTCCCCTGATGGACACTCAAACACTCAACGATTTGGTATCGGCTCACAGATCCGGAAAAGCCTCGGCAACTATTCTCACTGCTTTATTGGAAGACCCATCTGGTTATGGCAGAATTATTCGCGGAAGCGATGGCCAGGTTGCCAAGATTGTTGAGCACCTGGATGCCACCGAGGCAGAGCTGGCGATTTCTGAAATCAACGCAGGCGTTTACATCTTTGACGCCTCCGACCTGCGACAGGCGCTATCCAAGCTTCAATCACACAACGCCCAGGGGGAGCGCTACCTAACTGACGTCGCAGGGTTGCTTGTAGAGGACGGCCATCCAGTAATGGCCGAGATAGTTTCTGATAACTGGTTGGTGCATGGAATCAACGATCGAGTTCAGTTAGCGGAAGTTGCCAAAGAATTGAACAACCGAATCTGCAAAGCTTGGCAGCTTTCCGGCGTGACAATCTTGGACCCGGAGTCAACTTGGATTGATGTTCAAGTCACAATTGGTCAGGACGCAACTATTCACCCATCGACTCATCTTCGTGGTCTTACTTCCATCGGGGCTGACGCTCAGGTTGGACCATCGGTAGTTATTGAAAACAGCACAGTTCAAGAAGGGGCCAAAGTCGGGCCATTTGCTTACCTGCGAGCTGGAACTGACCTTGGCAAGGGTGGCAAAATTGGAGCCTTCGTTGAGACCAAAAATGCCAAGATTGGCACCGGATCTAAGGTTCCTCATTTGTCTTACGTGGGGGATGCGGAAATCGGCGAGGGCTCAAATATCGGGGCGGGAACGATTTTTGCAAACTACGACGGAGTGAACAAGCACACCTCCAAGATCGGCTCGTTCGTTCGAACTGGTTCGCAAAACGTCTTTGTTGCGCCCATTACGATTGGAGATGGAGCCTATACAGCAGCCGGCACAGTGGTTCGTAAAGATGTAGCTTCAGGAGAACTGGGAATGAATGTTTCACCACAGCGCAGCATTGCTGACTGGGTTATAAACAAGCGTCCTGGAACGCCATCCGCAGAAGCAGCTTCCAAAAACAAGTCCAAGTAGAAACTAGGAGCCCGCAGTTGACCATTAAGACCACCGGAGAAAAAAGACTGGCATTGGTTAGCGGAAGAGCCCATCAGGGCCTTGCGGAAGAAGTAGCCACACTGCTTGGAACAACACTTGTTCCAACTACTGCATATGACTTTGCAAACGGAGAAACCTTCGTTCGATTTGAAGAAAGCGTCCGCGGTGTGGACGCTTTTGTTATTCAGTCTCATCCTTCTCCAATCAACCACTGGTTGATGGAGCAGTTGCTAATGGTCGATGCCCTAAAGCGCGCAAGCGCAAAGAGGATCACCGTTGTTGCACCTTTCTTTCCTTATGCTCGTCAGGATAAAAAGCACAAGGGACGCGAGCCAATTTCAGCTCGCCTAGTCACTGATCTTTTCAAAGCTGCTGGAGCTAATCGAGTGATGTCCGTTGATCTTCACTCACCTCAGATTCAAGGATTTTTTGATGGGCCAGTAGATCACCTTTGGGCTTTGCCGATGCTTGCTGATTTCGTAAAAGATAAATGGGGTGATGAAGAGCTGACAGTTGTTTCCCCAGATTCAGGAAGAGTTCGAGTAGCTGACATTTGGGCTGATCGCCTAGGGGCACCTTTGGCCATCATCCACAAACGTCGCGATGCAAACGTTCCTAACAAAGTCTCAGTTCACGAACTAGTTGGTGAGGTTGAAGGCCGCACCTGCGTGCTCGTTGACGACATGATTGATACCGGCGGAACCATCGTTGCCGCCGCCAAAGCCCTAAAGGACAACGGGGCTAAGCGAGTGATTGTCGCAGCCACCCACGCGGTCTTGTCAGACCCAGCCGTTGAGCGCCTCTCGGACGGCTCGGTAGACGCAGTGGTTGTAACGAACACCTTGCCAATTACCCCAGACAAAGAATTCGAAAAGTTGACGGTTTTGTCCATCGCGCCGCTAATTGCCAAGGCAATCACAGCGGTATTCGGTGATGACTCGGTTACCTCTCTATTTCCTGGCCAGTCTTAGGGTTTGATTACCCCAGCTAGCTGGCGGTAGGCTTGTAAACAACAACGGCGAGGGCTTCCATTTGGGAGCCGTTATCGACGGGGTTTCTTCGGACCAGTTCCTAGATCCTCGCGTTCAACGCTTGAGTAGAAAAAAGAATTATCAAGTTCAGTTCGGGCTTGCTATCTAGTAAAGGGAATGAAAATGGCAGAAAACAAACTAGTTGCTGAAGTGAGAACCAACTTTGGCAAGGGTGCAGCGCGTAAATTCCGCGCCGCAGGTAAGACTCCAGCAGTTATTTACGGCCACGGCTCAGAGCCTAGGCACATCACCCTTCCAGCTCACGAAATTGCTCTTGTGCTTCGTCACAAAAATGCGCTGATTGATTTGGACATCGCAGGCTCAGCTCAGTTGGTACTTGTGAAGTCTGCAACCAAGGATGTTGTCACACAGGTTATTGAGCACGTTGACCTACTTGAGATTAAAAAGGGTGAGCGCGTGCACGTTGAGGTCCCTGTTCACGTTGTTGGCGAATCTCTTTCTGGTACCACAATCGATCTTGAGCACAAGACTCTAAAGCTAGAGGTGGATGCAACAACTATTCCAGAGTACGTTGAGGCAGTTTTCAACAAAGAAGGTGCTGGTTTCCACTTGCTGGCCAAGGACATCGTCATTCCTGCTGGCGCCAAACTGGAGCTTAAGCCAGATGAGCTAATTGCTTCGGTTGTTGTCACCGCAGCAGGCAAGAACGAGGAACCAGCTGCAGCTGCAGCTGAGGCTGCTCCTGCGGCAGCTAAGGCTCCGGACGCTAAAGCTGAGTAATACCTTTTTAGTAGTTGGGCTCGGCAACCCCGGGCCCAACTACGCACTTAACCGTCACAACGTTGGGCAGATTTTGCTCGATGTTGTTGCGGCCAGATTCGGCGAAACATTCAAGGCTCACAAGTCAAACGCGCTGGTAGCGGAAGTCAAGATAATCGGTGGGCCAAAGCTGATTTTGGCTAAGCCGCTATCTTTCATGAATCTTTCCGGGGGCCCAACTTCCTCGCTCATGAACTTTTACAAACTTGATCCAGAGTCATTGATCGTTGCCCACGATGAACTAGATATACCCCCGGCTACTTTCAGATTGAAACAGGGCGGCGGGCACGGTGGGCATAACGGAATCCGCGACATAATCTCAGCAATCGACAGTAATGATTTTGCCCGCATCCGACTGGGAATTGGAAGACCACCTGGATCAACGGATGCAGCAGATTACGTGCTTAAAAATTTCTCGAGTTCAGAAAAAGCTGAGTTAGCTGTGACTTTGGAGCTAGCAGCTGACGCGCTTGAAGAAATGGCGCGCAATGGCATCGTGGCCGCTCAGGCAAAATTCCACGCACCAGGCGATAGCGGTACTGCTTAGACTTGAGCTTGTGAAAAAGCACGGGGTCCTCGCGCGCCTGGGCCAGGGCTACCCGTTTGCAAAACTCCAGTCTAAGCTTGAAAACAAAAGGATTTCCATAGTTGCACCATCGAGTGCAAATTCATTTTTGCTCACTTTGTTTTCTGAACTCAAAGACGATAAGCCCCCGATTCAACTTATCGTTGCATCAACAGGACGTGAGGCTGAAGACATTGAACAAGAACTTGCCTATTTAGATCCCGCAGCGGAGATATTGCTATTTCCATCCTGGGAAA
>CAZKQH010000039.1:10993-11378 GCA_964554845.1 uncultured Rhodoluna sp.
TAGCCCAAGTGCAGAAACAGTCGGTCGCCGCTACAAGACACTGGCCAGGCTAAACGAATTGTCCTCAAAGCCACCTGCTCACCAGGTTTATGTTTTGATCTCAATTCGTGCAGCATTGCAGCCAATAGTTGCCGGATTAGAAAAGTTCCCACCGCTATCGCTTGTTCAGGGCCAAGACTACTTGCTACCTGAGTTGTCGCTAAAGCTGGTTGAGCAGGCCTATCAGCGAGTGGACATGGTTTCACGTCGTGGGGAATTTGCAGTACGGGGTGGAATTCTAGATATTTTCCCAACCACCGCCGAACACGCGGTGCGGCTAGAGTTTTTCGGCGATGAGCTGGAGGAAATTAGAGAATTCTCTGTTGCCGATCAGCGCTCATCAACT
>CAZKQH010000040.1:0-11084 GCA_964554845.1 uncultured Rhodoluna sp.
TGGTTGCGCATCGATTAGATCCCACAGTGCCTTTGTCTCATCTTCTGTGATTACACCTGTGATAAATCCTTGTTTGCCAGAGTTGCCTCGGAAAATATCAGCAAACTTAGCTGAGAACACAGCCTTGAAACCCCAGTCGCGAAGGGCCCAAACTGCATGCTCACGAGAGGAACCGGTTCCAAAATCAGGACCGGCAATCAGTACTTCACCGTTAGCAAACACCGGCTGATTCAAAACAAAATCAGGGTCGGCTTTCCAAGAAGCAAACAGGGCGTCCTCAAAACCAGTTTTTGTAATTCGCTTTAGATAAACCGCAGGAATGATCTGATCGGTGTCAACATTCGAGCGCTTTAGTGGAACGGCAACTCCTGAAAACTTTTCAATTTTTTCCACCTAGCTCACCGACTCAAGATCAGATGGTGCAGATAGGGTTCCGCGTATAGCTGTAGCTGCTGCAACCAGAGGCGAGACAAGATGAGTTCTAGCTCCCTTACCCTGACGGCCTTCAAAGTTTCGATTCGAAGTCGATGCGGCGCGCTCACCAACTGCTAGCTGATCTGGGTTCATGCCCAAACACATCGAACAGCCTGCAAAGCGCCACTCAGCACCGAACTCCTTAAAGATCTTGTCTAGACCTTCTTCCTCGGCCTGGATGCGAACCTTTTGTGAACCAGGAACAACCATCATGCGAACGCCGTCCGCTTTCTTTTGGCCCTTGACAATCGCAGCTGCTGCGCGAAGATCTTCAATTCTTGAATTGGTGCAGGAACCAAGAAATACCGTGTTGACGGCAATTTCCTTCATTGGGGTTCCTGCCTTTAGATCCATGTATTCCAGTGCACGCTCGGCAGCAGCGCGCTCGTTTGGATCTTTAATGTCGGCGGGGTTTGGAACAGAGTCAAAAAGTGACACACCCTGGCCTGGGTTGGTTCCCCCAGTCACGAAAGGATCCAACTTGTCGGCATCGATAAACACTTCAGCGTCAAACACTGCGCCTTCATCAGTTGGAAGGCTCTTCCAGTACTCAAGAGCCTTGTCCCAATCGGCACCCTCCGGTGCGTGTGGGCGACCCTTTAGGTAGGCGTAGGTAATTTCATCGGGAGCAACCATTCCGGCTCGTGCTCCAGCTTCGATGGACATGTTGCAGATGGTCATTCGACCTTCCATCGATAATGACCTGATTGCACTGCCTCGGTATTCCAGGGCGTAGCCCTGACCACCTCCGGTTGAGATTTTGGCGATAACGGCCAAGATGATGTCTTTAGCGGTGACCCCAGGGCGTAGGGTTCCTTCAACGTTGATGGCCATGGTCTTGAAAGGCTTCAGCGGCAAAGTCTGGGTGGCAAGGACGTGTTCAACCTCGCTGGTACCAATTCCCATGGCAAGCGCTCCGAAAGCTCCATGGGTAGAAGTGTGAGAGTCGCCACACACCACGGTGATTCCCGGCATGGTTAGTCCAAGCTGTGGTCCAACAACGTGAACGATGCCTTGGTTCTTATCCCCCAAGGAGTGAAGGCGAATGCCAAATTCAGCGGCGTTTTTGCGCAGTGCTTCAATCTGGGTTCTTGAGGTTAGATCAGCAATTGGCTTATCAATATCCACAGTTGGAGTGTTGTGATCCTCTGTGGCAATAGTTAGGTCAGGACGTCGGACCTTGCGGCCAGCAAGGCGCAGGCCATCAAAGGCCTGAGGGCTGGTGACTTCATGAACCAAGTGAAGGTCGATATACAAAAGGTCGGGTGCGCCATCTTTACCCTCGGCAACCAAGTGGCTGGCCCAGAGCTTTTCCGCCAGAGTTAGTGGCTTTGATGGATTAGACATTAGCTTTTTTGACACCTCAAATTTGCTGAAATCCCAGTTTACCAATCGAGGGGTAGATTGGGCAGGTGAATGAAAACGGCCTTGAATTCCTGCAGAAAAGAACCGTTAGGACCCTAGCCCTAGGCCAAATCCTTGGAGGCTTTGGCCTCGGATCTACTCTTTCGATTGGCGCCCTGTTGGCCGCTGAGCTTTCCGGAACAGTTGCCTGGTCGGGAGCTGCCGCAACGTTTTCTACTCTTGGAACTGCCGTTTGGGCAATTCCACTTGCCCGACTTGCCTTCGCAAAAGGAAGACGAGTTGCTCTTGCTCTTGGTGCTGCTCTTGCAATTTCTGGCGCAACACTGGTTATTACTGCAGCATCAGTGAGATTTTTCCCACTTCTTCTTCTTGCACTATTCATGCTCGGTGCCGGTTCCGCAACTAGCTTGCAGGCTCGTTTTGCAGCAACAGATATTCCAACCAATAAAAAAGTTGGTAAGGATCTATCCCTTGTAGTTTGGGCAACCACCATTGGAGCAGTTACAGGTCCCAATCTTTTTGGTCCTGGTGAAGTAGTTGGAAACTGGCTGGGTCTTCCGGAGCTTACCGGACCATTTGTTTTCACCATCGCAGCGCAACTTTTGGCAACCTCAGTTTTCTGGTTTGGGCTTCGCCCAGACCCACTGCTAGTTGCCAAGCAAATTGCTGCCGACAAGCTGCAAACCAAACCGAAGGTTTCCCTGCGTTCAGCTTTTACCACCCTTAGGCAGTACCCGGTTGCTGCCTACGCCATCGTTTCAATTGCACTATCTCACATGGTGATGGTTGCTGTAATGAGCATGACCCCGGTGCACGTCACAAGCCACGGCGGATCACTGGTTGTAGTTGGGTTTGTAATCAGCCTTCACATTCTTGGCATGTATGCCTTCGCTCCACTGTTTGGAATGCTCAGCGACAAGATAGGTCCGGTAAAGACCGTCTTGACTGGACAGCTGATATTCGTAGCTGCACTATTGATTGCCGGCCTGGGCTCAGAAACTGACAACGCCGTAACATTGGGGCTTTTCTTACTGGGCCTTGGCTGGTCGGCGGCAACCGTCTCCGGCTCGGCACTTCTAACAGTTAGTGTTCCAGCCGATCAAAAAACCAATGTTCAAGGCCTTAGCGACTCACTGATGAATCTCTCTGGTGCCTTTGGTGGTGCAATCTCCGGAACAATTGTTGCCTTGGTTATGTTTACCGGCTTGAATCTGATTACCTTGGTTCCAGTGACGGTGATTATTGTCATGTCGATATTGGTCGGAAGGTACCGGTCCAAACAGGCCAAAAGCGCCGGCATCGAAGATCTGCCAGTTCACGAATAGCCCTTAAAAGGAAACTCGCTCCCGAGATTTTCGTCATCGAGAGCGAATTGTGACCCCAGCGGGATTCGAACCCGCGCCGCTGCCGTGAGAGGGCAGTGTCCTAGGCCGCTAAACGATGGGGCCGTATAGCAACCTTGCCATTATGGCACACCGGAGTTGAGCTCACTAGACCTAAATTGCAGGGCCAATAATGCTTAGCGCACCTGGAACAACTTCTGCCTCAAATGGAGCCTGACCAACGTATTCACCGTCTGAGTAGATTGGCATACCACTGGCTGTTATTGAAATTTTCGACGCTTTGAATATCTCAACGTCTTTATCGGTGATGTGGGTTCCTTTGTAAACCCTCGGGAAAATTGTCACAAACTTTACCCTGCTCATCTTTTTTACTAGCAAAACATCTAGCTTTGCATCGGTCACCGAGGCACCAGGAACTACCAGCATTCCCCCACCGTAGATTCCGGTGTTACTAACCACACAAAGCATCGCTTCAAAATCTCGTGGGGTTCCATCAACCACGCTCTGGTACTTTATCGGCTTGAACTTGGCAAGTTCTAATAGCATCGCGACGTAGTAGCGCATCGGGCCCTTGGGCCAGCGAATGGCATTTGCTCTGGCGGCAGCCAGAGCATCGAACCCAGCCGAAGCCGAACCAAGTGCCCAAGTCACTTTGCCACCATGGGAAACCTTGATGGCGTCGATTTTCTTTGGTTGAAAAAGACCCTCTAGAACCAAGCGGACCGACTGGGCAGTATTGGTTAGTGGCATGCCCAGCATCGCTGCTGCATCGTTTCCGGTACCGGCAGGAATTATGGCCAGCAGGATATTTT
This sequence comes from uncultured Rhodoluna sp., assembly GCA_964554845.1. GTDB lineage: Bacteria > Actinomycetota > Actinomycetes > Actinomycetales > Microbacteriaceae > Rhodoluna. The sequence goes on from CAZKQH010000040.1 coordinate 3,995, forward strand.
TCCCAGCACACAAGTTAGTTCCAAGATGTGCAATGCCGTCTCCACCAACAACCACCAGGGCGTCAATTGAGTTGGCTGCAATTGCCGCTTCGGCATGTGCCCTAGCGTCAGGAAGGTTTGCCCCACTGAGGTCAACAACTGAGTGCTCACTTTGCGAAAGCAAAGAAAGCACTTCGGAACCGACTTGGGCGCCGCGATTGACTCCGGCAACAGGGTTCACAACAAGGCCAATGCGCATTGCTAGACAATAGCACCGCAGCGGCGCTTTGGCCCAAAGCTAGACTCAAGAATATGAAGATCACCAAGCACGGACATGCCTGCCTCGAGCTAGAACTTGCTGGCAAAAAGGCCCTGATAGACCCTGGGTTTTATACCGAGGATGTTTCGGGAATCAAGGATGTAGTTGCCCTGGTAATCACGCACTCCCACGATGACCACTGCTTCGAAACCCAAGTTGCTGGGATCGTAAAAACGAACCCCGGAATCAAGATTTTTGGTACTAGCGAGGTAGCTGCCAAGCTTTCTGGCTCTGATGTCACTACTGTCTACCACGGTGATTTCTACCAGGAGCAAGGATTCAGCTTTGAGTTTTTTGGGGATATGCATCAGATCATTCACGAAAGCATTCCAATTATTCAAAACACCGCAGTGTTGGTAAACGGCAAGCTTTATTATCCGGGAGATAGCTACACCACCCCTGACCAGCCGGTTGAAGTCCTTGCCTGCCCGACCAGTGCTCCGTGGCTCAAAATCGGCGACGTTATGGATTTTGTTGCAGCTGTAAAGCCAAAGCAAAGCTTTGCCACCCACAATGCTCTGCTGAGTGATTTAGGTCACGATCTGAACAACGCAAGGGTAAAGCTTGTGACCGAGCAATTCGGAGGGAAATTTACTTACCTAAAAGTTGGCGATTCCTTAGAGGCTTAAGGCCACCAGCAACGCAGCAATAAACATCAAAATAGTGGGGATCGCCCACACGGCTCGTTCCTTTTTTGAGCGAGTGATATTGTTTGCAATCGCTGAAAGTCCAGTGAAACCAACTAGTACCCAATTCACGACTGAGTTTCCTGCTGAATCAAGCAGGGGCGTAAACACACCAAGCTGCGCTAGGTAGTGGCCTGAGATGGCAGCCATTACAACCGCTGCAACAACCGAATTGATTCTGAAACCAGTAGGCAGCTTGCCCACTCTTGCTCCCCCGTAGGCATACTCGCCCCAGGGTGCGCCAAAGGCAAGTGCGATTTGAAACAAGGAAACGATCAGTGTGGTGGCAACTAAAAAGATGGAAGAGATTGTCGCGAGCATCTTGCCTCTATTGCTGGGGTACCTGGACTCGAACCAAGAACAAATGAACCAGAATCATCCGTGTTGCCAATTACACCATACCCCAAGGGATTTTTTTAACTGGGCCCTGGCCCAGCTTCCAATCCTAGCTTGGCAGCTAGCTGCGGGCAAACAGCTCTAATCGAGCTAGGGTTTCGGCCTTACCGAGAATTTCCATCGACTCAAACAGTGGCGGAGAAACTCTGCGACCAGAGATTGCTGTGCGCAGTGGTCCGAAGGCATTCTTTGGCTTTTCTCCCATTTGTTCAACAAGCACCTTGTTTAGCAAATCGTGCAAAGTGTCGGTTGTGAAATCATCCACTGCAGAAATTGCAGCAATAGCTGCAGCAACTATCTGCTTGGCATTTTCAGGCAATCCCTTGCGGGCATCTTCTTCGATTGTGATCTTCGAAGAATCAGTGAACAAAAAGCTCAGCATGTCTGTGGCTTCACCAAGCACTGTGATGCGCTCTTGAATAAGTGGTGCGGCTTTGCCTAGTATCTCTAGCTGCCCAGGCGTTGGCGGAGTGAAAAGAACATCGCCTTTTTGTAGGTATGGAATAAGGCGATTAGCAAAGTCATCCGCGCTCAAAGCTCTGATGTGGGTGGCGTTGATGGCATCGGCTTTTTTCAAATCGAATCTGGCAGGGTTTGGGTTCACATCGTGAACATCAAAAGCTTTTGCCATTTCCTGCAAAGTAAAGATGTCCTGATCGGCGCTAAGCCCCCAGCCCAGTAGGGCTAAGTAGTTCAAAAGACCCTCTGGGATAAAGCCGCGGTCGCGGTGGTGGAACAGATTGCTTTCCGGGTCTCGTTTGGAAAGCTTTTTGTTTCCCTCACCCATCACGTATGGAAGGTGTCCAAACTTTGGGATGAAAGTTGTTATTCCTGCTTGAACCATCGCGTTATACAATGCGATTTGTCTTGGGGTAGAAGAAAGCAAGTCTTCGCCGCGAAGCACGTGAGTGACACCCATTAGGGCATCATCGACAGGGTTTACCAGCGTGTATAAGGGATGCCCGTTTGGACGAACCACAACAAAATCTGGGAACGAACCAGCCGGGAAAGTAATCTCACCGCGAACCAGGTCAGTGAAGGAAATGTCCGAATCCGGAACTTTGAGCCTTAGAGCAGGAGATCTTCCTTCGGCCAAGTACTTATCTTTTGTGGCCTGATCTAAATCACGCTCTGAGTTGTCGTAGCCAAGCTGTTTGGCTCGCCCCGCTGCTTCGTTTCTGGCGTCAATTTCTTCGCCGGTTAGAAAGCTTTCGTAGAGGTGCCCTGCAGCCTTTAGCTTTTCAACTACCTCTTTATAGATATCCATGCGCTGGGACTGTCTATAAGGCTCGTTGGGTCCACCAACATTGATTCCTTCGTCCCAATCAAGTCCAAGCCAAGATAAAGCCTCGATGATTTGCTCGTAGGACTCTTCGCTGTCGCGTTCTTGGTCGGTGTCTTCAATGCGGAAGATAAAGGTTCCACCGGTGTGACGAGCGTAGGCCCAGTTAAACAGTGCTGTGCGGACTAGACCAACATGAGGGGTACCGGTTGGGCTAGGGCAAAAGCGCACCCGGATATCTTTTCCGGTAGCTGTTGAAAACGGTGCGGTGATTTGGTTTGTCATTATGGGATAAGTCTAGAAGACCAATTAGATAACGGAGTTTGCGAGAATGCCAATTCCTTCAATCTCGCACTCAATCAGATCCCCTGAATTGATTTGGCTGATTCCAGCAGGAGAACCGGTCAAGATGATATCCCCTGGTACCAGTGTCATGTTCTTTGAAACGTAGGACACTATTGAGCGGATGTTGTGGGTCATCTTCGAAATCGAGACGTGCTGCCTGGTATCTCCATTGATGCGGGACTCAATTACTTGTTCGTCTGGCAAAAACTCTGTCTCAACCCATGGGCCAAGGGGACAAAAGGTGTCAAACGCTTTGGATCTCGCCCACTGGCCATCATTGAACTGAAGATCCCTGGCGGTGACATCGTTAGCTATGGTGTAGCCCCAGACATAGTCCAAAGCGTCCTCTTCAGAAACGTTCTTAGCTAACTTGCCAATCACAAGAGTCAACTCAGCTTCCAGCTCAACTTGCTTTGACTGCGGTGGTAGAACAATGGCTTCGCCGTGACCGATGATGGCACTTGAAGGCTTGAAGAAAATCAGCGGTTCAACTGTAACTTCCTCGCCGATTTCGGCTGCGTGATCGGCGAAGTTTTTGCCGATGCAAATCACTTTGGAGGGAATCGTTGGGGCTAATAACTTGACGTTCTTGAGTGGGATGCGCTCACCGGTTGTGTCGTAGCCAACAGCTAGCGGGTGGCCTTTTAGAACGACAAGTTCTGGTCCATCGACAATTCCGAATCTCGGGTCAGCACCATTGCTGAATCTAGCTATCTTCATACTGAGAGTCTATGCATCCATCCGTGCTTATCTTCCAGGCGACCGTACTGAATGGAAGTGAGTTCTTCGCGCAGTGAAACCGTTAGCTTGCCAGGAGCAGCATCGGGTGAACCGATCTGTTCCAATTTTGATTTGAGCATGCCGACCGGAGTGATAACGGCTGCAGTGCCACAAGCAAAGATCTCGGTGATTTCACCAGAGTTGAATCCTTTACGAACCTCATCGAGAGTGATCTTGCGCTCTGATACTTCGTGACCACGATCTTTCAACAGTGTGATGATCGAATCCCTGGTGATACCGCGCAGAATTGTTCCATCAAAGGCTGGAGTGGACACCTTGCCATCGGCGTGAACAAAGAATAAGTTCATTCCACCTAGCTCTTCGATGTAGGTAGCTGTGTCAGCATCCAAGAACATAACCTGCGAGCAACCCTGCTCGTAACCTTCGTTTTGGGCCAGCAAAGACGCTGCGTAGTTTCCACCGGTTTTTGCCTCACCTGTTCCATGCTTTCCGGCGCGGGATGAATCAAGGGCAATCCAAATAGATACTGGCTTTACTCCACCGGTGAAGTACGGCCCAACAGGGGAAGCAATAACGCGATACTCGGCTCGGTGAGCTGCTCGAACACCAAGGAAGTTCTCGGCTGCAATTTCAAAAGGGCGGAAATATAAAGTTTTTTCGTTCTCGGGCTTTGGAACCCACGCGCCATCAACAGCAATTAGCTGCTTCAGAGACTCGATGAAGATTTCTTCTGGAAGCTCAGGCAGTGCCATGCGCTTCGCGCTTTTCTGCAGACGAGCAGCATTCATCTTGGGTCTAAAGGTCCAAATTGATCCATCGTCGTGGCGGTAAGCCTTGATGCCCTCGAAGATTTCCTGGCCGTAGTGAAGCACAGCACTTGATGGATCCATCAGCATTGGGCCATATGGAATAACTTGCGCTGAGTGCCAACCCTTGTCTTTTTCCCAAACCACAACCACCTGGTGGTCGGTGAAATGAGTTCCAAAAGTTGGGTTAGCGATGATCGCTTCGCGATCAGCGTCTGAAACCGGGTTTGGGTTTCTGGTCACCTCAAAAGAAACGCTCATGATTTTCCTAAAGTTCTAAAGCCCCGCAAAGATTGCATCGGCAATCTCTGTTGTTGATTTACCCGCTTGGCCCTTGGCCAGTGCAGTTGCAATTGCGGCTTCTAGCCGATTGGCAGAACTTACTTCTCCGATGTGACGAAGAAGCATTGCAGCCGATTGAATGGCTGCGGTTGGGTTGGCCTTGTTTTGGCCTGCAATATCTGGAGCCGAGCCGTGTACTGGCTCAAACATCGATGGGAACTTACCCGTTGGGTTTAGATTTCCACTTGCCGCAAGCCCTATGCCTCCGCTTATGGCAGCGGCTAGGTCAGTGATGATGTCTCCGAATAGATTATCGGTCACAATCACATCAAAGCGAGCGGGATCTGTGACCATAAAGATAGTCGCTGCGTCAATGTGAAGGTAATCGTGGGAAACCCCAGGAAACTCCTTGGCAATCCGGTTCACGGTGTCCTGATACAAGCTTCCGGCCCGCACTAGCACGTTGTGCTTATGTACCAAGGTCAGCTTCTTGCGAGCGCGGGTGGAGGCTAATTCAAAGGCATAGCGAACAATACGCTCGACCCCGGAGGCGGTATTAATCGAGTACTCGGTGGCTATTTCTTTAGGAGTTCCCTTATCGGTGATCTCCCCTTGGCCAAGATAAAGCCCTTCGGTACCCTCTCGAACAACAACAAAGTCAATTTCTCCAGGGTTAGCCAAAGGCGATGCCACTCCAGGAAGCAACTTGGTGGGTCTTAGGTTCACGAAGTGATCGAAGCCAAAGCGAAGCTTTAGTAAAAATCCTCGCTCCAAGATTCCAGATGGAACACTTGGGTCTCCAATGGCACCAAGTAGCAGTACATCTTCTTTAGCCAGTGCTTCTAGGTCTGTCTCGGTAAGTGCCTCACCGGTTGAGTTATAGCGCTTTGCGCCAAAGTCATACTCGGTGGTTATAAAGGATATTTCAGGAGCGGCAAGCTCAAGAGCACGCACAGCGTGCTTGGTCACCTCAGGACCAATTCCATCGCCCGGGATTACCCCAAGCTTTACGCTCTTTGCCACGTTCTTCTCCAAAACCAATTGATACCTCTATACAGGCAACTAATTGCCCACAAAGAGTAAGTGAACTTCAACTTTACTGGCTCTAGGGCTTTCGGCCCTGGCCCTAGAAATCAAGGATTCTTTGGGGACTAGAGCCGAAACCGGATCTTTTTGCCGTGCATGATGACCTTGATGCGGGCTATCGAGGATTTACCCATCCCGTGCAGCTGATCTAATTCAGCTGAAGTTATCTTCCGCAAATCCGAGACTTTATAGAGCTTGGCATTTACCAGAGCCCTTCTTGCTGGCCCCGATAGGCCAATTGCTCGCCATTCCATGTCGAAGGCGTCGTAGCTAGATGGATCATCAGGGTTTGGCGCTAGCGGCTTGGGGTTCTTAGAGGGTTTGGCCATAGCCTCAAGTTTAGGAGGCAATCCAAAGTGGTCGCACTACTCGACGAATTCGCCTTCATAGAGATTGTCATGCATCTCTGCAAACTTTTTGTAGAACTCTTTGACCGAGATATCTGTCGCTTTTTCAAAAGCTTCCCCGAAGCTATCGCCGTTGTCCATACGAACCCATATGTCAAGAAGCGGTGCAAGGCCAATACTGGCCGCAATATATTCGTGGGCGACCAGACCAGAGTAGTAATGCTCCCCACTGTTCCTGCTTAGGATTGTTTCCTGTTTCTTTAGATCGGAGAGGTACTCTACTTTCAACATCTGACCATAACTGTCGTAGGGCAGATAAGTTTGGTAATCCTGCATCTCTAAGTATTTTGGAACTATAGAGCCAAAAAACTGACCCGCACCTTCAACCAGCCAGACCGGTCTGAACAATGGACTATCTGGCCCAGGAATGTTTGGGCCTGGTTTTGGGTCGATATCACCATGTATGACGTGAAACAACTCATGAGTTAGGTATGTGACCCTTGCTGGTTCTGGGACAAACTCGCCTCTTCGGATTGTCCCCACTTGCTGACCAATCCATGCCACATCGTAAGCAGCGCATGCCGTTCCTGCGTCGTACTTAACGTCATATCCACAAATTCCGCCAAACTGATCCGACCATAAACCTTCCTGAGCGACTATTTCCTTAACAAAGTCGTAGTCTCCACCTATAACGTGCAGATCCTCAGACAGGTAATCGCAAAATAGCTCAATCATTTTGCGAGAAGTGGTTTCTATCAACTCGATTTGGTCAGGTCCCATAGATTCTTCAAGATAAGTGTTTACTTTAACCTCACACGGAG
>CAZKQH010000041.1:0-11075 GCA_964554845.1 uncultured Rhodoluna sp.
GCGCGCAGGAATCTACGCGGTTGAGTATGCACGCGAGGCTGATTTTGTTCCAGTTCCAGAAAACGCCATCAGTGACGTTGAGAAAATGCTGGCTATTGCCCGCAACTCAACGGGAACCGAAAAGGTGGCTGTACTTCGCAAGGAGCTACAGGACACCATGGACAAAAACGCCCAGGTTTACCGCACTGAAGAGTCTCTGAATGAGGCGCTGGAAAAGATCGCGGAGCTTCGCACCCGCTACCAGAACATTCAGGTCCAGGACCGCGGAAAGCGCTTTAACACTGACCTGCTTGAGGCAATCGAGCTTGGTTTCTTGTTCGACCTTTCTGAGGTTTTGGTTATGACGGCTCGCGAAAGAAGAGAATCCCGTGGCGGTCACTTCCGTGAGGACTACGAAACTAGAAATGACGAGCAGTTCATGGTTCACTCCATGGCCTACAAGCTAGACAAAATTCCAACCAAGCCCGGGGAAGATATCCGAGTGGACTGGAAGCCAGTGACCGTGACCAACTACCCAGCGATGGAGCGTAAGTACTAATGGTTGATGACATCAAGGTAATTGCTGAAGTTCCTAGCTTCACAGTCACGCTCATGGTTCGTCGCTACGACCCAGAGGTAAGCGAAGAAGTGAAGTGGGTTGACTACGACGTCACCGTTTACGGTACCGATCGCGTCCTAGATGCCCTTCACAAAATCAAGTGGGAAATCGATGGTTCTCTTACCTTCCGCAGATCCTGTGCCCACGGTGTCTGCGGTTCTGACGCAATGCGCATCAACGGTAGAAACCGGCTGGCATGCAAAACCCGTATCAAGGATCTAGACATCACTCAGCCAATTTATGTCGAGCCAATCAAGGGTCTTGAAGTTGAGAAGGACCTGGTTGTAAACATGGAACCTTTCTACAAGGCATACCGCGACATCAATCCATTCTTAGTTGCAAGCGACAAGCCAGAAAAAGAAAGATTGCAGTCACCTGAGGACCGCGCGCGTTTTGATGACACTACCAAATGCATTTTGTGTGCAGCTTGCACAACCAGCTGTCCGGTGTTCTGGACTGATGGGCAGTACTTTGGTCCTGCAGCAATTGTGAACGCACACCGCTTCATCTTCGACTCTCGTGACGAGGGTGCTGAGGTAAGACTTGACATCCTGAACGATAAAGAGGGTGTGTGGCGCTGCCGCACCACTTTCAACTGCACCGAGGCTTGCCCACGTGGAATCCAGGTAACCAAGGCAATTGCGGAAGTAAAGCAGGCCATCCTAAAAGGTCGCGCCTGATGATCAGCCGCCGCGGAGTAATCGCCTCGGCAGTTGGCGTTTCTGCCGTGGCAGCACTGAGTGCTTGCTCAACAGAGGTTTCCAATCTCACCGGCACCCCAGCCCCGGAATCACCAGCAACAACTGCCCCGGTAGCCGTTGCCAAAACCAGCGATATTCCAATCGGTTCTGGAAAGAAGTTCGATGTTGAAGGTGTTCCGATTTTGATTACCCAACCAAGAGCTGGTGAATTCCGCGGCTTTAGTGCGGTATGCACCCACGCTGGTTTTGTGATGAGCAACGTGGCAAATTCCGAGATCAAGTGCGATAACCACGGCGCTGTTTACAGCGCTGATGACGGTTCAGTGCTGTCGGGGCCCGCACCACTAGCTTTAGGTAAGGTCACCGTTTCGGTTGAAGGTGACGATGTATTGGTGAGCTTTTAGTGCCGGATAAATCCGGTATTGAAATCGCTTCAATCAACGTAAACGGCATTCGTGCCGCATTTCGAAACGGCATGGGCGATTGGCTAAAGACTTCCAATTCACATATCCTCGCGCTTCAAGAAGTTCGTGCCAGCTACCAAGATTTAGCGGAGCAGTTTGAAGGAAACGGTGGTCTAGCCGAATCAGGAGGTAAGTGGCACATACTGCACGATGAGGCCTCTGCCAAGGGGCGAGCAGGAGTTGCACTAGTTAGCACAATTCCATTTGTCTCTTCAAGTGTGAAGCTTGGCGCAACTGATTTTGATTCGGCTGGACGATGGCTCGAAGGTACCTATCAAGTTGGAGACAAGAAACTAACCGTAGTGAGCACCTACGTTCACGCCGGCGAGGCTGACACCCCAAAGCAAATTGAGAAATATAAGTTCCTTGATGCGATGCAATCCCGCATGGCGAAACTACAAAAATCCGAGGATTATGCAGTTGTGGTTGGTGATCTAAACGTTGGACATACCGAGCTTGATATCAAGAACTGGAAAGGCAATCTCAAAAACGCTGGCTTCCTTCCGGAGGAACGTGCCTACTTCGACGCTCTTTTGGATAAGGCTGGTTGGGTGGATGTTGGAAGAGCATCTCACCCGAATGTGCCTGGTCCCTACACCTGGTGGTCATTTCGGGGCCAAGCATTCGATACTGACACCGGTTGGCGAATTGATTACCACCTAGCAACTCCCAAATTGGCAGCGGGTGCGAAAAACTACACAGTCCACCGTGCCAAAAGCTATGACTCGCGTTGGAGCGACCATTCTCCAGTCACTGTGGTTTACGCTATCTAGGGTGAGCACACAAAAGCCCAATCTTCTAAGCGGCATGCAGCCTTCGGCTGATTCGCTTCATCTGGGGAACTATCTTGGGGCATTGACCAACTGGGTCAAGATGCAAGATGACTTCAACGCTTATTACATCATTGTCGATTTGCACGCAATCACGGTCCCCCAGGATCCTAAGGAACTTCGCGAAAACACCAGAAGAACAGCAGCTCAGTATTTAGCCGCTGGAATCGATCCAGAAAAATCGGCTTTGTTTGTTCAGTCCCAAGTTCCAGCTCACGCTCAATTAGCTTGGGTTATGAACTGCATCACCGGTTTTGGTGAAGCTTCTCGCATGACTCAGTTCAAAGACAAGTCACAAAAAAGCGGTGCTGATACTGCTTCAGTCGGCCTTTTTACTTACCCAATTCTTCAAGCAGCAGATATCCTGCTGTACCAACCAAAGAAGGTTCCAGTTGGCGAAGACCAAAGACAGCATCTTGAGCTAACCCGTGATTTGGCTGAGCGATTCAACTCTCGTTTTGGAAAGACTTTCACTGTGCCCGAGGCCCACATCTTGAAAGAAACTGCAAAGATTTATGATCTCCAAAACCCTGAATCCAAAATGTCGAAATCGAATGAGCCTAAAGGCACCATCAACATCATGGATGATGCAGCAGTCACTCTCAAAAAGATTAAGGGTGCGGTTACCGACCTGGATAACGAAATTCGTTTTGATGTCAAAAACAAGCCTGGGGTATCGAACCTGCTTGGAATCTATTCCGCAGTATCAGGTAAGTCAGTTGAGCAGCTAGTTTCTGAACTATCCGGCAAAGGCTACGGCGATCTGAAATCCGAAGTTGCTGAGGCGGTTTTGGCAGTTATTGAGCCAATCCGCGACCGCGCTAATGAATTGTTAGCCGATCACGGTGAGCTCGACCGACTCCTAGGCCTTGGTGCCGAGCGCGCCAATGCGCTAGCCGAGCAAACTTTGGCTGATGTTTACGACAAAATCGGCTTTATTCCCAGGAAATAGCTGGGAGCCTGGGAAATAATAAGGCGCTCTTTTGGGTTTTCTGTAAGGATAGAAAAGCAACAACGTTCTTCGGGGTCAGTGAAAATCTGAGCCGGCGGTATAGCCCGCGACCCGAATCAAGTGTCCTAGATACTTTTTTCGGTTGATTTGGTGAAATTCCAGAGCCGACGGTTAAAGTCCGGATGGGAGAAGAACCACAGGGCTAGTCCTTGGCATTTTTTGCCAACTGGGTTAGCCCTAGCTCCCGTTAGCTGTGCCCCGCAAGTTCGTCAACCGAACCAACTAGATGGGGTATTTTGTCAAAGCTCAGCATTGAAGACGCGATGATTCGCGCGCTCGAGCTTGCCCTGAAGGGCCCCGTCAAGGGAGTAAACCCTCAGGTCGGGGCAGTGATTTTGGATTCGACTGGCGCAGTAATCGGTGAAGGTTTCCACAACGGATCGGGTACTCCCCACGCTGAAGTGGTGGCCCTCCAAGCTGCTTTGTCAGGTGCACAAAAACTAAACCCCGGCTGCGTGGCTGTTGTCAGCCTCGAGCCATGTAATCACACCGGTAAAACTGGTCCGTGTGCCCAAGCGTTGATTGAAGCAGGAGTTTCAAAAGTTGTGTTCGCATCCAAAGACCCGGGTGAAAACTCGGGTGGTGGTGCAAACACTCTTCGCGAGGCTGGCATTGAAGTTGAAGCTGGTGTGTTGCAAGAAAAAGCCGACCAACAATTGCGAGTGTGGCTAAGCGCTTCTAAAAACCAAAGACCTTTTGTCACCCTCAAATGGGCAAGCAGCCTAGATGGTCGAGCAGCAGCTGAGGATGGATCTAGCAAGTGGATCAGCGGAGAACTATCCAGAGCTGATGCTCATCGTCGCCGATCCGAAGTAGATGCAATCGTGATTGGTACGGGAACAGCTTTGATAGATGATCCTGAACTTACAGCAAGAAAAACTGATGGAAGCTTGCACGAAAGGCAGCCGCTTCGAGTGGTGCTTGGAACAAGAGACTTGCCTTCGAACCTTCGGGTGTTCAACTCCGACGCTGAAACCATTGCTATCAAGACCCAATCGATTCATGGCGCCCTCGGAGAGTTATACCAGCGCGGTGTGAAGCACGTTCTTGTCGAAGGTGGACCAACTCTTGCCAGCCGATTTGTTCAGATGGATCTGGTGGATGAATTTGTGGTTTACCTGGCTCCGAAACTAATCGGTGGCGAAAAGCTTGCAATCGGATCGATTGATGTTCCATCGATTGATCAGGCCAAGGCACTTGACTTTTCTGAAGTGCGCAAACTCGGCGAAGATGTGTTGATTGTGGCTACACCAGTAAGGGAGAACTAAATGTTTACCGGAATTATTGAAGAACTAGGCACTGTTGCATCAGTTGAGGTTCTTCCTGACAGCATTCGCTTAGCAATCAAAGGAGACCTGGTCAGGCAAGACCTCTCTCAAGGAGAGTCCATATCGGTCAACGGAGTTTGCCTAACGGCTGCTGAAATCACCCCCGATGGATTCATCGCCGACGTGATGCTCGAGACCCTTAACCGCTCAAGTTTGAGTGGTATTTCCGAAGGTGAGAAGGTAAACCTCGAGCGAGCCATGTCTGGGGCTGGAAGATTTGGTGGGCACGTGGTTCAAGGCCACGTGGACGGAGTTGCTGAAATCATCTCGCGCGAACCAAGTGCGAACTGGGAAGTCGTAAAGGTCAAAATTCCGGCCGAGTTATCGAAGTATGTGGTTCACAAGGGATCAATCACTTTTGATGGAGTGTCCCTTACGGTCAATGACATTTCTGATAACACTGTCTCACTGAGTTTGATACCAGAAACACTGAGGCTGACAACCTTGGGAACCAAAAAAGTCGGCGACAAATTAAACGTCGAGGCCGACATCTTGGCCAAGCACATCGAGAAACTAATAGAGGCAAGGAGTCAGTAATGGAACTGGCAACCGTAGAACAAGCGCTCGAAACACTCAAAGCCGGTAAGCCGGTCTTGGTGGTAGATCACCGCAACCGCGAGAATGAAGGCGATGCCATCATGGCTGCTCAGTTTGCTTCGCCCGAATGGATTTCTTGGATGGTCAAGCACACCTCCGGTTTCATTTGTGCGCCGATGGCCGAGTCTTTGGCTAACCGACTCGAGCTTCCCTTGATGACCAACAACAACCAGGATCGCTATCGAACCCAGTACACCGTCTCAGTAGATGCAGCAGCTGGAGTCACAACAGGAATCAGCGCAGCTGATAGAGCCACAACTCTAAGGATTCTTGCCTCGCCAGATTCTCAGCCAGAGCATTTGATTAGACCTGGCCACGTCATTCCACTTCGCGCGCATCCAGATGGTGTGTTTGGAAGACCCGGCCATACCGAAGCAACCGTTGACCTACTAAAGCTTGCCGGGCTAGTTCCGGTAGGAGTTATCGCCGAAATGGTCTCCGAAAACGGCGAAATGATGCGACTTCCTGAGCTTCTAACTGTTGGTGAAAAAGAGAAGCTACCGGTTATCAGCATCGAGCAAATCTTCGATTTCCGCGAGCAAGCGGAGGTTATCCCCCGAGATGACACTGTTGAGCGCATTCGTTTTGAGGCAGAAGCGATGATGCCATCAACCCACGGAAGCTTCAAACTTCGCGGCTACTACGACACCAGAACAACCGCTGACCATGTTGCCATCATTGCTGGCAATCCAACCGGTGAAAATGTTCTGGTGCGCATGCACAGCGAGTGCATAACCGGTGAAGCGTTTGGTTCCAAAAAGTGTGAGTGTGGCCCGCAGTTGGACTACGCTCTTGACCGCATAGCAACCGACCCAGCCGGCGGAGTCGTGATCTACCTCCGGGGTCAGGAAGGCCGAGGTATTGGGCTACTGAACAAGCTCAAGGCTTACGCGCTCCAAGATCAAGGAATGGACACCGTGGAGGCAAACCTAGCCTTGGGTCTTCCTAGCGAAGCGCGCGAGTACGGTGCTGCTGTTTCAATCCTGCGCGATCTTGGAATCAAGAGCGTTCGCCTAATGAGTAATAACCCAGCCAAAATCGATGCTCTGGAAATGGCAGGTATTTCGGTGACCGAGTACGTGCCCATCATCGTTGGACAAGAAAACGAAAACATGGGCTACCTAGAAACAAAAAGAGAAAAGATGGGCCACATTCTTCCGGAGGGTGAAAAAAGTGAGCGGTAGCGGAGCACCGAAAATAGCTATTGACGCATCGGGCCTAAAGGTAACCATCGTTGCCACAATTTGGCACACGGTCATCACCGATGGGCTATTGGCTGGCGCAGAGAAAGCTTTGAGGGCTGCTGGCAACAACGACTACAAAGTTGTTCGGGTGCCAGGAGCGTTTGAGCTTCCGCTAGCTGCATCCCTAGCTATTCAAAATGGCGCTGAAGTTGTTATTGCACTAGGTGTAGTCATCCAGGGAGAAACACCTCACTTTGACTACGTCTGTGACGCAGCAACTTCGGGGCTTACTCGTGTTCAGTTGGATACCTCGGTGCCAATTGGATTTGGTTTGCTTACTGTCGCCAACGAGCAGCAGGCTCTGGATCGAGCAGGCCTTGCAGGCTCCAAAGAAGACAAAGGTGCCGAGGCGGTTGAAGCTGCAATCATGATGAAGCGCTTATCCTTTAAGTAAAGAAGGAGAAATCTCATGCTCGAACTTGCCGGAATTCTAAAGATGTTTCTTGTTGTGCTTCACCTAGTTGGAATGGCTGCTCTACTGGGCGGCTTCCTGGTGCAGATTAAGGCTCTTCGAGCAAAGACCGCCGAAATTCTTCCCGCGATGGTACATGGAGCTTGGACCTCTTTTATAACCGGATTGCTGCTGGTCGGTATTCGCGAGTGGGAGCTTGCTATCGGTGGCGGCGAGGACCTAGATCACGCCAAGATTGCAATCAAGACCGTGGTAGTACTGATTGTTTTGACGCTTGTCATGATTCACCGTAAGAAAAAGCCTGTTTCAGTAAGCATTCTGGGCACCATCGGAGCTCTTACTTTCTTGAACGTAGTTCTAGCTGTTTTCTGGTAATCACTTCATAAATAGTGAGCGAAGTCGCAGAGTTGTGAAAACTAGTCCAAGGGCAACCATCACAACAAAGTAGGCTACGTGAGCCAGCATCTGCAGGCTCAATGCACCCAAGGTTAGGCCTCGAATCAATTCCACTGCGTGCCACAGAGGTAGCAGCTGGACAAGGAACTGCACGCCCTCCGGGTAGACAGACAAAGGATAAAAAGTTCCAGAGAACATAAACATCGGCAACAAAATAAAATTCACCCAGTTAAGTTGCTGAAAGTTTTTTAGGTACGAAGTGACCCCCATTCCAACCGAAGCAAAACCAAAAGCAATCAATACTGCCGCCGGAATTGCAAGAATCCCCCAGGGGCTTAGGATCAGGCCAAGTGGTGCTGCAATTGCGAAGAAACCTAGCGCGTACGTCAACCCCCTAAGAAGCGCCCAACCAATTTCTCCGAGAGCGACATCGAGTGGACCCAATGAAGTTGAAAGCATTCCCTGGTAGAGCTTTGCGTGGTGCATTTTGAAAAACACATTCCAAGTCGAGTCATAGATTGCCCCGTTCATTGCACTGGTGGCCAGTAGCGCTGGAGCAATAAATGCAGCGTAAGGTACCTCTGTGCCGTCGGGAGAGGTAACTACGCCAATTAGATTTCCAATTCCGTATCCAAAAGCCAGCAGGTAAAAAACTGGCTCTACGAACCCAGACAGCACGATAAACCAGGTTGAGGACTTCAGAGCTAGAAAAGCTCGCTCCATCACGGAGCCACTTCTTCCCGCGTATACCGAGGAGCCAAGCTTATTGTTGCGCCTCTCGGCAATCGCTATTGCTGAATCTACGCCAGCATTTAGCATGCTCACTTGAGCAACCTTCTTGTAAATTGCTGCCGGGCAATAATCACTCCTGCAACCAAAGTGATTGCAAGGAAGGCAAAGTGGACAAGCATCAACCAACCTGGCACCTCAAGCCCAAAACTTACTGAGCGGGCAAAATTAGTCGAATGCCAAAGCGGTGATATCCATCCAATCCACTGAAGGAAGATAGGCATTTGCTCAAGCGGGTAAAAGGTGCCAGAGAATAAGAACATTGGCGCGACCACAAACCTTGCGATTATGGCAAAAAACCCGTCGTCCTCTTTGACAAATGAGGTTGCGGCCAACATCAACGCTCCGAATGACAATCCAGCAAAGCTGGCTATCAGAAATAGCATGGGGACGGATGCAAGGGATACGGCCCCAAAGGCCAATAGCACTACTAAGTAAACTCCCGCAGTCAAAAACGCCCTGGCAGAAGCTGCGATCATGATCCCGTCAACAATCTGCCCGCCAGTTAGCTGGGTTGAGTTCATTCCATAAAAGGATTTATTCCAAACAAATCCTTCAAGGGTTGGGAACGAAGTTTCATCCATGGCGGCCTGGATTGCTGCCGAAGCCAGTAATGCGGGGGCCAAGAAAGTTATATAACTAACGCCGTTGACTCCAGCTCCCCCGGTGTTGGAGTCAACCAGTGACCCAACTCCAATTCCAATCGCCACTAGGTAGATGATTGGATTGCCAAAGCTAACTGAGATGATTTCGGTTATCCACTTAGTCATACTCCGAATACGGTACTCAGCCACGTACCAGGCGCCGAATCTCATTCCCCGTTGTATGCGCAATTCAGTTTTCATTAATCGACCAGAGATCTTCCAGTTAGACGGAGAAACACATCCTCCAGAGAGCTTCTTCGAACCAAGGAGGTCAGTGGACTCAAACCCAACTTAACAATCTGCTCCAGAATCTTTTCGCCGTTATCGGCATAAATGAGAATTCGATCAGGAAGTACCTCGGTGCGATCACCCAGACCTTCAAGCTGCTTTGCAGCCTCTTTGTTTTGACTTGAGCCAAAACGAACCTCAAGAACCTCTTTGCTGGAGTACTGCTTGATTAGATCCGCAGGCGAACCTTCGGCCATGATTCTGCCCTTGTCCATTACAACTAAACGATCGCATAGCTGCTCAGCCTCATCCATGTAGTGGGTGGTGATTACCAGCGTGACGCCTTGCTCCTTTAACCGAAAAAGTCGATCCCAAAGAATATGTCTGGCTTGAGGGTCAAGGCCAGTTGTTGGCTCATCGAGCATCAGGATGTCTGGCTCATTAACTAAAGCTCTAGCAATTGTGAGCCGTCGCTTCATTCCGCCAGAGAGTTCTTCAGTCTTGGAGTTGCGTTTTTCTTCTAGCTGGGCAAAGTCAATTAGCTCTTCTATTTTGTTCTTCATAAATTTTCGGCTCAAGCCAAAGTAGCGGCCGTAAATGTAAAGGTTTTCCCAAACCTTTAGTTCGCGATCTAAGTTGTCTTGCTGTGGGACAACACCGAGGTGCGCTCTGATCTCTGGGCCGTGTTTATTGGGGTCCTTACCTAAGATTTCTAGCTCTCCACCAGATCTCATAGAGGTGGAAGCAATCATCCTCATAGTGGTTGACTTGCCGGCACCGTTTGGCCCAAGTAGGCCAAAGGCTTCGCCTTGCTTGACCTCAAAGTCAATTCCATCTACAGCAACAAAGTCGCCGTAGACCTTTTTGAGGCCTTTTGCCACAATCATTGACTTGCTGTTTAGTTCTTCGGGCACGATTTTTAATTCCTAAAATTTGGGGTTATTACAGCCTTTCACAATAGCAAGAACAGGCCCAAGCCAGACTCGGGTGGGGCTAGGTGTTGTTAGCCTTGAGTAATGCCAACAGAAACCGTTCTTGTGCCAAGGCTTGGCAATACCAGAGTTACGGGTAAAGAGCAGTTCTACACTCCAACACCCCTTGCCCTCACCTTGGTTGAAAAAGTGGAGTCAGTCCTGGGCTCGCTTCAGGGCAAGAGTGTGCTCGAGCCAGCTGGCGGAACCGGATCATTTGTTGAGGCGGCTTTTGCCAAAGGTGCCAAAGAAGTAATCAGTTTCGATATTGAACCGCTTCACGAGAAGGTGCTTCTCGGAAGCTTTTTGGATCAAGAGCTCACGCAGCAAAACTTTATAACTATCTCAAATCCCCCATTCGGAAGAAATAATTCCCTAAGCATTCCATTTTTTAATCATGCAGCACGCGTGAGCGAAGCCATATGCTTTATTGTCCCAAGATCATGGCGAAAGTGGTCAGTGACTAATCGACTGGATCTGAACTTCGCATTGGTCTCCGACCAGGATATAGACATCGACTACGTGGACTCAAGTGGCGAACTGATTTCCGACAAATCCAGGCTGGCAACCTGTTTTCAGATCTGGAAGAAAACTGCAACGCCTCGAGTTCCAGTCAAAATAACCGACATGGGAGTAATTAAAAAAGTCTCCCCTGAACTTGCCGATGTATCCATGACGATCTTTGGTTATGGCTGTGGAAACATAAAAGAAGTTTTTGAACGTGTACCGAACACAACTCAGCTATTCTTGAAACTAAACCACCCGCAGGCCCTATCTGCTCTGCGGAGTGTTGATTTCTCAAGGTTCTACAAAAGCACCGCTTATACCGAAGCCTTGTCTATTCAGGAGATTAACTACCTT
>CAZKQH010000042.1:0-7255 GCA_964554845.1 uncultured Rhodoluna sp.
GCCGAAGCCATAGCCAATGCCTCAAGCTCAGATTCGGTAATTGACGACGAAACCTCAAACTTGTCCCGCAATTTGCCATCCACCTGAACCACGGCAGTCAAAGTGTCCCTGACTAAAAGCTCAGCGATGGGCTCGGCAAAGCCAGCCAAGGCAACGGCTGGCTTATGGCCAAGTAGTTGCCACATGTCCTCTGCTGTGTATGGGGCAAACAAGCTCAAGGCTTTGGCTACAGTTTCGGTTGCTTCACGAACTGCAGGGTCTTTGCCTCCAGCTGGTCCGTCGATGGTCTTACGAAGTGCATTTACTAGTTCCATGATTTTTGCAACGCCAACGTTGAATTTGAAGGACTCGATCTGCTCTGGGAACTCTTTCAAGAACAAGTGAGTTGCACGCCGAAGATCTGCATCCCCAGTTGCAAAATCAATACCCGGAGCACTGCTTACATCCTGAGCGCATCTCCAGGCACGAGCAAGGAATTTGGCGCTGGCGGCCGGTGAAACATCAGCCCAGTCAATGTCATCTTCCGGGGGTCCCGCAAAAGCCATGGTCAGCCGAACCGCATCCACGCCATGCTCATCTAATTGCTCTGAAAGTCGAACCAGGTTTCCGCGCGATTTACTCATCGCGGATCCATTCATCAAAACCATGCCTTGATTCAAAAGTCTTGTGAATGGCTCTTCGAAATCAACGTAGCCCAGGTCATGCAGCACCTTGGTGAAAAAGCGTGCATAAAGAAGGTGCAAGATTGCGTGCGTGACTCCACCGACATACTGATCAACCGGCGCCCACTTTTTAGCCTCTTCCTTGGGGAATGCTTCAGTATCTGAGTTTGGAGAAAGGAATCTCAAGAAATACCAAGAAGAGTCCACGAAAGTGTCCATGGTGTCGGTATCACGCTTGGCGGGCTTTCCGCACTTTGGGCAAGAGACATTCACCCAGTCGCTTGCTCCGCCAAGAGGAGAAGTTCCCTTCGGTGAAAGGTCAAGTCCCTTGGCATCGGGAAGCTTGATTGGAAGCTCCTGGGCCGGAACTGGGACCTCGCCACAGGTTTCGCAGTGCACGATAGGAATAGGAGTGCCCCAGTAGCGCTGGCGAGAGATTAACCAATCACGAAGCCTAAAGTTCTTGGCTTTTTTACCCAAGCCTTTGGATGAAAGCACCTCGGTGATCTTGGCAATTGCTTCAGTTTTATTGAGTCCGTTCAACTCAGCGGAATTGACCATCACTCCATCGCCTGTTGTTGCAATGCCCGATTTGGACGGGTCAGCTTCTCCGGTGTCGACAACCGTTTGGACTGGCAAGTTGTTCTGCCTTGCAAAATCTAAATCACGCTGGTCGTGAGCTGGAACGGCCATGATGGCACCGGTTCCGTAATCAGCAAGTACGTAATCAGCAGCCCAAATCGGCAACTTCTCACCGTTGACTGGGTTAATGGCAAATCTGCCAAGATCAATGCCGCGCTTAGGTCTATCGGTTGCGAGCCGCTCGATGTCATTTGTCTTTTTGGTCTCTTCCAAAAAGTCTTGAAACTTAATGCGCACTTCAGGCGACGCCTCGGAGGCTAGCTCGGCAGCTAAGTCTGAATCTGCTGCAACCACCATGAATGTTGCTCCATACAAAGTGTCGGGGCGGGTGGTGTAAACCTCGATTGGGTTTTTTCGTCCCTGTATCTCAAACTTGACCTCTGCACCGAAGGATCTTCCTATCCAATTGCGCTGCATGGATAGCACTTTTGCAGGCCATGCTCCTTCAAGGGTGTCTAAATCATCTAGCAATCTGTCGGCATAATCGGTGACTTTGAAATACCACTGGGTCAGAGCCTTCTTTGTAACTGCTGTGTCACATCTTTCACAAAGACCCTGGACGACCTGCTCATTGGCAAGCACAGTTTGGCAAGAAGGGCACCAGTTGACATTTGAGTTTTTGCGGTAAGCCAACCCCTTGTTGTAAAACTCAAGGAATAACCACTGGTTCCATTTGTAATACTCAGGGTCAGAGGTAATAAGTACTCGATCCCAGTCAAAGCTGCAGGCATACCTGCGCATGGAAGCTTTTTGCTGAGCGATGTTGTCGTAGGTCCAGCCTCTTGGATCAAGCCCACGCTTGATTGCAGCATTCTCGGCAGGTAGACCGAAAGAGTCCCAACCGATTGGGTGCATTACATTGAAGCCCTTTTGAATCCAGTACCTGGCAATTACATCGCCCAATGCATAAGCTTCGGCGTGACCCATGTGCAGATCGCCTGATGGATAAGGGAACATATCCAACACGTACTTAGTAGGTCTGTTATCCCCTGGCTTACCAGAGTCAAATGGCTTTAGCTCATCCCAAACCGGAAGCCACTTATCCGCTAACGCCTTGGCGTCAAACTGAACTGGCTCGGTAGACAAAGTAAAACTCCTAAAGTTTGCAGGCTTTCCTTTGGCAAGGTTACCAAGGCTATGGCTTCGGACTTACTTCTTCGACGCAGGCCAGAGCGTAATTGCGGCCGTCAAAATAGCCCAAGCGAGGGGAATCATGCCCAGACGGTCTGAACCCTGCCATGCCACAATGGCTAACACACTAAGTGCAACTGCGGCACCTAAGGGCCAGTAGCGCGAGATCTTGTTTTTACGAGCAAGTATGGCAAGCACAACCGAGGCTGCGCCTATAAATACCAGGCCAAACAGTATTCCGGTGACAAGCAGTGCTAAATCTTCCATTTTCTTTACCCTCCTAGCGCCCGAAGTAGCGCCTTAGATTTGAGCATAGTTTCTTCGAACTCGCTCTCGGGATCAGAATCAATTGTGATTCCACCGCCAACTCCTAATGTTGCCGTAGATCCCTCGAAGACCAAGGTTCTAATTGTCATTCCAAAATCCGCTGAACCATCAAAGCCTAGGTATCCAAAAGCACCCGAGTAGATATTTCTTGGCCCGCTCTCAAGAGTTTGCAGAATCTCCACGGCTTTTATCTTTGGTGCGCCTGTCATTGACCCTCCAGGAAAGCACGCTGCCAGAGCACTGGTTGCACTTTCGCCGGACTTGAGTGTCCCTGTGACAGTGCTAACCAGTTGATGAACAGTTGCGTAGCTTTCAATTTCAAAGAGTTTTTCAACGGTCACCGAATCAATTTCGCAGACTCGACCCAGATCGTTTCTCATCAGATCCACAATCATTAAGTTCTCAGCGCGCTCTTTCTCGTTATTTGCCAGCTCGTTGGCAATCTTGGCATCCTCTTCCAGGTCTATGGATCTAGGCCTAGTTCCCTTGATTGGTTTTGAAGATGCTTTTCCACTTGCTGATACTTTCAAGAACTGCTCCGGGGATGAGCTAACAATTTCTATTCCACCAAGTTTGAGATAGCCACCGTAAGGTGCTGGGTTTGATTCACAGAGAGTGATAAATGTTCTGAGCGCATCAGCTTCGTGTTCGATGTAAATCTGGTTTGTTAGGCACAGCTGAAACACGTCTCCGGTTTTAATGTGCTCCTTGGCTTTTTGGATTAGCTCAAGGTAGTTTTCCTTGGAGTGACGCAATTTGGTAGAAACCAAGGTTGGTGCCTTGGTTTTTTGCATAAAGGATCCCGACTCCCCTCCAACCAGGGTGAGTCTCAACAAAGCGGCCCGATGCCAGTTGACAAATTCTTCGCGAGTTTCGAAAAGGCCAATGAAATACATCGTCTTGTGCTTGTGATCAAAGACCATGGCTCGATCAACAATCATGAATTGGGCTTTGGGGTGGGTTCCTGACTTTTCGGCATTTCCCATTTCATAACCAAAATATCCAACCAGTCCTGGTCTAAAACTAAAGGGAATTTCGATTTCAGGGAAAGACTCAATGGAGGCATTAATCGCCTCTAAGTGCGCGCTTGCGAGCGCGAAGGCCTCATCACCAGCTTCAAGTATCGATCCTGCGGATCCGATGACTGAGACAGGCTCGTCTTGGTTGGTTGACCTATCCAGCCAAAAAGTATTCGGGTCTTTTGAATGCATCGGCAAAAAAGCATCCGCAGGGTTTACCCAGCCTCGAAGCTTTTCTATTTCTAGACGCAATGTAAGTTCACCTAATCGGAGGTTGGGGAAAACGGTCTTGGAATTGCTCGTAATCTATAGATTAGAGCAAGGCCTACCAAGAGGAATTTGATGAGCGTTCTAGGAGATTTCTACCGCTTAGAAGCAGGCGAGCTCAAACCCGTGCTCGAGTCCTCAACGGACGTTCAACTAAAGGTTGCTGACTCCTGGCTCGTGGAAGACGGTCGGGTTAGATCCCTAACCGCCCACTTCGAACGTTTTGCTAAATGGGTGATCCAAGAAGATCTAGACCAAAAGCAGTACCTGGATGGGTTCTTTGCCGAGATTAGGCGTTTGCTGCCAAGGCAAGGCCGCTGGTTTCCCAGAATGGAGTATCGCGGTGAGCAACCTTCTAATCTCAGGCTTTATCTTCGGCTCCGGGAGGCGCCAACAAAAATTGATTCGGTTTCACTATGGAGCTATCCGGAGCCTGATCCGCGAATGAAGCCTACGGTCAAGGGGCCAGATCTATCGCTATGCCAGCAACTTAGGCGTCACGCCAACATGAATGGAGCTGATGAGGCAGTAATCACCAACGCAAAGGGCTTTGTTGCAGAAGGCGCTCTTAGTGCTTTGGTCTGGTGGCGCGGGGATGTGCTTTGTTCGTCTGATGATCAAACCAATTGGCTTCCATCAATAACCCGTGAAGAGGTGGTTTCCATCGCTTCTCAAATGGGCTTTGAAATTCGGGTGGAAAACGTCAAGCCTGAGCAGTTGGCTAAGTTGCCTATTTGGGCTCTTAGCTCACTAAATGGCATCATGCCGGTTCGCTCCTGGGTCGGCATTGCAGATCAGCTTCCTGAATCGGTCAATCTTGACCCGTTTTTGAAGCGGTTGAAGCTTCTTGGCACACAGCTGGACTAAAGCCAACCATCAGGGTTTTCTCACTCTTTTCATGGGATGATTTTGGTGTGAATGAGATTCTGGATTGGTTACTTGCTGGGGTATCTGGCATTGACCCGTTCTGGCGTAACTTTTTTGCAGGGCTCGCCATCATGCTTGAAACTTCATTGTTTATAGGACTTATAGTCCCTGGCGATACTGTGGTACTGGTTGCCTCAACCGGAGTGGTTGACCTTCCCGATTTCTTCTGGTTGGTAGGGGCTGTTTTGGTGGGTTCAATTATTGGTGAAACACTTGGTTTTTCTATTGGGAGACTTTTCGGCAAGAGAATTAGATCCTCCAAGTTGGGGCAGCGCTTTGGCGAGGAGAACTGGAAACGTGCTGACATATTTGTAGAAAAGCGCGGCGGGCCAGCGGTTGCAATCTCCAGATTCTTGCCCGTTCTTCACTCGTTAGTTCCAGTGGTAGCGGGAGCAACAACCATGCGATACAAGACGTTCATCGCATGGACCTTTGGGGCTTGCCTGGTATGGGCCAGCTCCTATGTGGGCATCGGATACATCGCTAAAGCCAGCTACCAAGAAGTTGCCTCAAACTTCAAGTTTGGCGCCCTGGTATTTGTTGGCATCGTGGCCATTTTTATCCTGGTTATTCACTTCGCCAAGACCAAGATCTCCAAGGTTGCTGACCAGATGATCGACGAAGAGATCCAAAAAACCAATAAATAGCTACCCTCTGGGCCCGATTTTCCTTTGTCGGTCGATAGCCATACACTAATGATTATTCGAACACTTGTTCGAATAATCAGCCGTTTATGGGGAAGATTCATGATTGCAGTCGACGAAAACGTGAAGGTTTTGACTAACCAACAAGGCGAGCCAGTTCGCTTCAGCTGGCGAAATGGCAGCTACCAGGTCACCTCCCGCCCTGAGCGTTGGTTTTCAAGAAAGCCCTGGTGGCTAGAAGCCACCCGCGCCCAGCGCGGCATTGGATCAGAGGTTTTAGAAGTTGAGATGTGGCGAATAACTGCGGCCAAGGGAATCAACTCCCCTAGTCAGTTTGAACTGCTTCACAGCAATGATCGCTGGCAATTGGTTCGAATTTTTGGCTAAATATGTCCTTTACTCACCTGAACGTCTGCTCTGCCTACTCGTTCCATTTCGGAACAGCTAAGCCTGAGAAGCTAGCCGAAGCTGCTGCAAGCTTTGGTCAGGATGCGCTGGCTATAACCGACATGAACGGTCTTTACGGAGCGGTGAAACATATCGGCTCGTGCCTGGATAAAAACATCAGCCCAATAGTTGGTGTTCGCCTGGAAGTCCAGAACCGGGGCGTTGTTACAATTCTCGCCAGAGGGCACAACAAAGGATCCGGCTGGGCAGCTCTTTGCAAAATAGTTTCTAAGGCTCAAAGCAAATCAAAAAAAGAAATAGCCATAACGGAAAAAGATCTATCGGAACTTGTAGTTACCGATGGAAAAGCCAACTGCACTATCTTGCTGGGACCCGACTCTGATTTTGGTAAAGCAGTCATTGAATCTAATGCAACTGTTTCTGCAAAGAAGCTTTTAGCTTGGCAGGAGCTAATTCCGGTTAGCGAATGCTTGAGTGTAGAAATTGTTTCTCACCTAACTGAGCCCGGTACAAACTACTCGACCCTGCAGGCTAAACGAATGCTACAGCTGGCAATTACCCTGAAGGTAAGGGCTGTAATGACAAACGCGGTTCGCTATCTGGAACCAGACGATGCGCTAACCGGAGATGTTCTAGATGCCGCAAGGCATCTAGAACCACTTGGCATCTTCACCCCTCAACCCAATGCCCAGGCATGGCTCAAGCCCGAATCGCTGATGAAGAAACTTGCGGTTGAGATAACACAAAACCAAGAGCTAGCAGCGACCCTTATGAAAAATACCGAGGAACTAGCCAATAGCCTTCGGCTTGACCCGGTTAGCGACTGCGACTGGTCAAGACCGAAAACTCCAGAGAAATCAGCTCTCGGCATTGAAGGAAACCCCTTTGAGGTGCTCTGGCAAAAAGCTCACGCCGGTATCAGCTGGCGCTACCCAAATCTTTCAGACAACAAGCTTCTTCCGGTTAGACATCGACTACATCAAGAGCTAATAACAATCAACAAACTTGGCTTTGCCACCTACTTTCTAACTGTGGCCGATGTTGCCCAGATGATTCGAGATATGCGAATTCGAACAGCCGCTCGAGGTTCAGGTGCTGGGTCACTGACCAATTACCTACTTGGTATTAGCGGCGTTGATCCGATTGAGCACGATCTGCTCTTTGAAAGATTCCTGAGTACCGAGCGCTCCAGTCTTCCCGATATCGACATCGATGTTGAATCGGCCAG
>CAZKQH010000042.1:7292-10830 GCA_964554845.1 uncultured Rhodoluna sp.
TAAGCGCTACGGCGGCAATCGCGTGACTCTACTTTCGATGCAATCCACCTACCGAGGCCGAGGTGCAGTTAGAGACGGTGGCTTAGCTCTTGGCTTTGAAGAAGATCAGATAGATGAGATTGCCAAAAGTATTTGGCGTTTTAGTGCTAGAAACTTTCGAGGAATGCTGGGGCAAAAGCCTGAACTTCAAAAACTAGCCCAGCAGGTTGAACACGATCGAAGACTAAACCTGCTTGTCGATGTTACTGAGCGCCTCGATAGATTGCCGCGGCACATCTCGATGCACCCCTGCGGCGTGATTTTAGGAAACCAGGATCTTCTATCCCTAACTCCGGTTGAGCCAAGCGGTTTAGGGCTGCCAATGAGTCAGTTCGATAAGGATGATATGGACCCGATGGGAATGCTGAAACTAGACATCCTTGGGGTTCGAATGCAATCCAGCATGGCCTACGCAATTAGGGAAATAGAACGAGTGTCTGGAGAGGTTATTGATCTTGACTCAATCGCTCGCGATGACAAGGAGACCTTCAGGCAAATCAGGACCACCAACACCCTCGGTGTCTTTCAAATCGAAAGCCCAGGACAGCGAGAGCTGACTGGCAAGCACCAACCAACTGAATTCAATGACCTAACAATCCAAATCTCATTGTTTAGGCCAGGTCCAATGAAGGGCAACATGATTGCGCCGTACCTAGATGGCCGACATGGGTTTGTAAAGCCCGACCTGATTCATCCAGATCTCGCTCCAATTCTGAAATCAACTCAGGGTGTTGTGATATTTCACGAGCAGGTGCTGAAGATATTGAACGTGATGACCGGCTGCTCGCTTGCCAAAGCAGATGAGCTTCGAAGAACCCTAGAAAAAGACCGTGGCTTTGTTGAGAAATTCTTTAGGCAAAACGCCACTAAGCGCGGCTATTCCAAAGCGGTTGTTGATCGAATCTGGAGCGTGCTAGAAGGCTTTGGGAGCTTTGGGTTCTGTAAGGCACACGGTGCCGCATTTGCTCTTCCCACCTACCAAAGCGCTTGGCTCAAAACTCACTACCCAACTGAGTTTCTAGCAGGTCTATTCACGCATGATCCAGGGATGTATCCGAAGCGACTGCTGTTATCTGAAGCTCGAAGACTGGGGGTAAAGATATTGCCACTTGATGTCAATAAGTCCAAAGATGAGTACCTAGTTGAAGCAACTATCGATGGCACCGGTATCCGAATGGCACTAACCGATTTACATGGAATATCAAACTCCGAGATAACAAGAATTATCAAACAGGCACCTTTTATCGATTTGGCTGATTTCTACCTGCGTGCATCGCCCTCTCGGGCAACCATAAAGCGATTAGCTCTGGTAGGTGCACTTGATGAACTAGCTGGTGGCTCGAACGATCACACCAGAGGAGATGTTCTGGAGCGAGTGCGTCAGTTGACAGCCCTGAAAGCCAAACCAAAGCTAGATCAAAATCAGCCGATGTTGGATTTTGAAGCGAAGGAGCAAATGCCATCCGGCTTCGCTGAGATCTCAGAAACTGGGCAAATTCAAGCAGAGCTAGATCTTCTGGGAATGGATATAACCAATCATCAACTGGCTAAGTATCAGCCCATGCTAGATCAGATGGGTGTTGTTAGAGCAAATGAACTGGTGGGGTTGAGATCAAAAACCGACGTGTTGATAGCGGGAGTTAGGGTTGCAACCCAAAGCCCTCCAATGCGATCTGGGAAGCGAGTGGTATTTATCACTCTCGATGATGGCACTGGCTGCAGCGACGCTACTTTTTTCGATGAAGCCCAGGCCAGATCTAGTGCAGTGCTATTCAATACCAAACTGATTTTGATCTCGGGCAAGACAAGGCGTACCGGAGTAAAAGGTGTTTCGATAATGGCCGAAAACGCCTGGGACCTAAATCAGCTCTGGCAACAGTACCGCCAGAAAAACCAACTAGTCGCGGTTGAAAATTGACAGCAGTCGAAGAATCTCGACGTAAAGCCAGATAAGAGTCACTGCTAGACCAAACGCTGCACGCCACTCCATCTCAACTGGCCACTTGTCACGAGAACCGACCATGATGGTTTCAAAATCCAAGTTCAGAGTGAAAGCAGCAAGGCCAGCACCAACTAGTCCAGCAAGCCAACCAAATGCTGAACCATAGACACCGGCTCCGCCAGTGATTAGGACAAAACCGATGTTGATCACAGCAAAAATCATGTATCCAACGATTGCGAAAGTCATGATTCTGGTGAATCTTGCATCGACCTTTATCCAGCCAAAGCGGTAGGCAGCGAACATTGCACCTGCGGTGGTAAGAGTTGCCAAAACAGCCGACTGAACAATACCTGGGTACATTCCCTCAAATATTGCGGAGATTCCACCAAGGAATACTCCCTCAACCGCGGCGTAAGCCACGATTACTGGAGGCATTACCTTCTTTGAGAAAGTGATCCACAAAGCAAGACCTAGTCCAACCAACATGGCTGGGAACCAAAGCTGCTGCAGTGGAGTAAAGAACCAGGTAGCTGCTGCGGCTGCAAGCAGAACAGTGAAGATGGCGATCACCTTGCCAGAAGTTCCCTCAACGGTCATTGGCTCAGACTTGGCAGCAATTTTCGCGAATTCTGCGTCGACTAGTTCCTGAGGAACCTCGCGAGCAGCCTGAAGTCCGGTCTGCATTGAGCGATTAAATACTGGGTTATGGGACACGCTAATCTCCTTCTTTCATGGGGGTCAACTAGTCAAATTCTAAGCTGGATTCCTTTGAGAATGCTGATTGTTACCTTCGAAGTTCAGACGCTATGAAACGAACGTGGTCACCGCTGATTTGGTGCCCTCCAGGGTGCATCAGCAAAGTCACCTCGGCACCGAAGCCCTCAAGCTGAGCAATCATTGCAACCGTTTTGGCCTCGGGCGAGTAGTGGTCTTGTTCACCGTTAGCGATAAAAACTTGCTTCCCGCGAAGATCTGGTTCTTGGTCCAATTCACTCAAAACTTGAGTAGTGCCAAAAGCAACCAGGGTTTGCATAAGATCTGGTCTCAAAAGTAGCAGTGCCTCTCCTGCGTGAGAGCCATTTGAAAATCCAACGGTCACCACCGACTCCAGTGGGAAGTCATAACGTACACTCGCCAGTTCCAAGAATTCAGCAAGTTTTCCAACCTCCCTTAGTAGCGATTCCCGCGACGGCGTGAAGTCTGGCTCATACTCAAAAAACCTGGTCATTCCCTGCTGAGTTACGGCTCCCCGGGGAGAAAGAATGTTTGCTCGCGCATCTAGCTCGCGTCCAAGCGGCAGTAGATCGTGCTCGTCTGCTCCAGATCCATGCAGCAAAAGCAAGGTTCTTGATGCACCTGACTGGGGAAGCCAAACATGTGGCCGAGAGAGTTTCTGTTTATCCAAAGTATTTCTCCAATAACTTCCAGTCTAGATTTGATTGAAATTGACAAAGGCTTAAAAGAAAAATAGCCCCGGAGGGCTATTCGTCTTTTGTGGACCTGAGGGGATTTGAACCCCTGACCCCCTGCATGCCATGCAGGTGCGCTACCAGCTGC
>CAZKQH010000043.1:0-10486 GCA_964554845.1 uncultured Rhodoluna sp.
TCTCAAGTTCTTAGCTCCTTCCACAAGCGGTGCCTGATGCCAAGCTGCGATGTACGGAGAAGGGGTTTCGTAGACAGTCTCGAAAGCTCGAAGAAGACTTGAATACACTCCTGATAGTTCTGCTCTTTCGTCTGAAGAAAGCTCAGTGTGATTGGCAACCTGACGCTTTGGAAGAAGATGAGCTTCCATCGGCCACCTGGCAGCAAATGGGACATAGGCCAAGAATGTATCGGTCTCGATGAGAACTCTCTTCGAGTCTTTCTCGAAGGAAAGAATTTCATCGAACAAATCTGGATTACGCGAAGCCGTCTCCAAAAGTTTCTGAGTTCTTGGTGTGACGTAAGGGTAAGAATAGATTTGACCGTGCGGGTGATGAAGGGTCACACCAATTTCTTGTCCGCGATTTTCAAAAGGGAAAACCTGCTTGACTCCAGGTAAACGCTGAAGTTCATCTGTTCTATCCGCCAGCGCCTCAAGGACAGTTAGCACTCTGGCTACTGGCATCTGCCCGAGTGAGCCTTCGTGCTCGGGGCTAAATACAACAACTTCGCATCTTCCAACTGCAGGCTTAGTTTCACCCAGTGAAATCTTGCTACTGACCGAAAGATCTGGAACTGATTTGCCAACAGGCAAGTCGCCAAAAGCAGGGTTCTTGTTTTCGAAAACCGCTACGTCGAAGTTATCGGGAATCTCGCTTAAGTTATCTGCAGTTGATGGGCAAAGCGGGCATTTATTGCTGGGAGGCAAAAAAGCTCTGGTATGGCGGTGAGCTGCAACGGCAATCCACTCGCCATTCAAAGGGTCCTGTCGAAGTTCTGCAAGTGGTGGACGCTCAGCTGGGTCTCGAAGGTCGGGTTTTCTTGTATCCGGATGCGTCGATCCGGAATCATCGAAATAGTGAATGTCACGACCATCAAATAATTTGGCCGAAACTTTCTTGATTGAGCTCACTTGCCAAAGTTTACTAAGAAGCCTGACGGTGCGCCGAAGGGCCTAGAAGGCAGTTGAGGG
Organism: uncultured Rhodoluna sp.; assembly: GCA_964554845.1. Lineage (GTDB taxonomy): Bacteria > Actinomycetota > Actinomycetes > Actinomycetales > Microbacteriaceae > Rhodoluna. The sequence continues at coordinate 1,012 of CAZKQH010000043.1, forward strand.
AAGGTCTTTCTCGTCCTCAACAATTGCTTTGATAATTCGATCAGCTACCTGCTCAGCGCTCATTCCCTGTGGGAACGAAGGTGCTACACCGCCAATTGCTCGGCCGGCAAGACCCGTTTCAGTGTGGCCTGGCCTGGCGTCGATTACTCGAATGCCGTCTCTTCTTAGTTCACGAGAAATTGCCTGGTCGAATGCATAAAGGGCTGCTTTGCTGGATGAATAAGCGGCAAGCCCAGCCATTGGGGATTCGGCAACCACACCGGAGATGTTGACAATAAATGGATCATTGCCGGCGGCTGCAGAAAGTTTCAGAGCTGGAAGTAAACCTTGGATTAGATGAATAGGTCCTGTGGTGTTTACAGCAAATAGTTTTGTCAGAACTTCGGCAGTCAAATCAGTAAAGTTTCCAAATGCAACCACGCCAGTTGCATTTATGATGCCATCAATTTTGGCTTCAGATTCAATTAGGTAATCAATCAGCACTCGAATTGATTCAGGGTTTGTTAGATCAACCAGCAGTCTTGGATTTCCTGCTTGCGGAACTCGCTCAGCTGATTCTAGAGTCGAAGACGTTGCCATCACAGTGGCACCCTGGCCAGCAAGTTTTGTCGAGAGGGTCGAGCCCAATACTCCCGAGGCTCCTAGGACCAGAATGTTCTTTGACTTTAGATCTGACATGTGTTTCTCCTTAAGTTCTACAACCCTAGCGAAGGTTCGGTGATTGTCCAAAAGCCAATAGGCTTTAGCGGTGTCCATAAGATTTATAGATCCTGCAACCGGAACCGATTTGCGTTCAACCGAGTTTGCCCGTCGGACTCTGGCTGCTGCAGCCAAGGATAATCACGAGCTGTACCAAAATATCTCGGGGGCACCTGATTGGCGCAAGTGGTATATCAGACTTTACGCACAGCTAGCAGTTGAAGAAGGTCGATCACCGTCTCAGCTAGCCAAGATGGCAACTGCCGGGCTGAACGAGTTTAACTCCCACCTACACACCAGCTCGGGTGAGAAATTATCAGTAGCTGTTGCCAAGGGCTTTGATTCAGAACTTGTTGAAACTGCTGTCATTCGTGGTTCTGGAAGCAAAAAGCCCATAGCCGTTGCCAGACATTCAGGTCCGCTGGCAAATCTTGCTGCTGAGTGGGATTCCAATGGCTGGGCGGAGCCTGGGCTGATTGAGAGTTTTAAGTTTTTGGATCAGAACCCAAATCTTTCACTCGATGGAAACCTACTCTTTGCCGTCGCCGGGGCCGCTGAATTTGCCCCAACCGAGCACTGGCTTGCCTGGGGCGGCCAAGTAGCGGTAGTTGCCAGAAATAATCCAAAGACCTGGGAGCGAATGATCGCCATGGCAAGAGCCTCGGCAGGGACGATGCTAGTTCCGGTAGTTCGCGAGGACAAGAGTATTCCGCTGCAAAGTCTCTCTGATCAGCAACTGGCGCAAATTGCTGGGTTAGACATGCTCGAGCACTACGCCGAAATTGCGAGTTGGATGAATCAGCTTTCCAACCAAGCTGCTTCGAAGTTTATACTAGGGCTTTACGCTTACACGCCGAAAGTAAATCACATTCGCGTTCAGGCAGTTCAAGAAACACTGGCTGATTTGGCTATGCAGAAATTCTCTAGTAAAAAACTGGTTCTCAGTTGGTTGGCAACCCCAACCGATTCAACGCCGGGACCCGCCTCAATCGGTCATGACCAGCAAGCTCGTTTTTCGAAGCGCTCTTCGCTGCATGTTATTAGAGATAGTTTTCTCGGAATCATCAATGCTGCAAGAGCCGCAAAGCCAAAATTCTTTGACTCCGAATCCGGTGAAAAGTTAATGCTGGTTGACGCCTCGGTTCAACAGCAGGGGCCAAGCTATTCTTTCTCGAAGAGAACGCAACGCTGGCGTGCCTACCTTGCTCACTATGCAGGTTTCCGAGTTTCGTACCAAGTGTCTCCTCCGGCACGGACTAATTCTGTTCTAAGGCACAAAATTCTTCGTGCGAGCTACCAGGGTGCTCCGCTATTTGGAGTAAAGCCCTTCGAGGTTGATGTCGCAAAATCAGCATCAGCTGCCGCACTTGTTCGTGACGTGCTGGACCCAAATGCTTATCTAAACAAGAACACCACAACACAGCTGCAGTGCTTCTCGGCTATTCACGCTGGGCTATGGCGAATTGCCTATCGTCCGAGAAGTGTATGGGTTGCAGCCACTTTGATTGGGCTCCCGGCTTTGTTAAGGCGCGGCTACTAGTTCTTGTTGCCCGAAAGCACCAGTTCAACGGTTCTTGATCCGGTTACGGATACTTTGATCGGAATACCCCAGTCTTGCTGGTGGATGTGGCACTGAGCTCCTTGTTCTGACTCATCGCAAGAGGCGCCTTTGGCAGCAACGTGAAGCACTCCTTCCATGACAGCTGGATTCAGAACAATTCTTCTCAGAAGCTCTGTTGAGTTTCCAGCACCTTCGAGCAGTAACTCTTTAGGTGTTGAACTTACAACAAGATAGGTTGAAGGCCCGTAGCGGTCATCAAGTTTTTGTCCCGGAGGGGCGCTGAATGTCACATCGATGCTTAACTCACCAGGTAGAACCTCAAGAGCTGGTCTTGCCGTTCTCATGGCGTTTCCTTGAACCAATGCCTCAGCCTCAATTGGCAACAAGGTGATTTTGTTGGCAGCAGCTTCAACAATTGCAAGCTTTGGTCCATGAGCCGTTTCGATAAGTTGTAGATCGCTTGGCTCTGAAAGATCTCTTGCAATTGTTGAAACGCTATTGGTGGTGGGTGAGTATTTTCTGATGGCCCGGTTGTAGGTATCGGCAATCAACAAGTTGCCATCCGGTAGTTCGATTAGGCCCAGTGGGTGCTGAAGTAATGCTTGATCAGCTGGGCCATCAACGTGACCAAAATCAAATAATCCTTTTCCAATTTGGGAGGTGATTTTTCCGTTCTGCACTGAGCGAAGTGCAGAAGTCTCGGCGTCAATAATCCAAATTTTTCCAGGTGTGAATATCGATTTTGCCAACGCAGAGGGTTGAGCAAACCAGGCTTCGGCAAGATTGCCATCAACCAAACCTTCGTTAGTTGTTCCGGCAAAGATTCCAAGGGTTTTTGCCTGGAAGTCATATTTCCAAATACGGTGTTCACCCGCCATTGCAATTAATAGTTGGTCTTCAAAAACTTCAATATCCCACGGCGTTGACATGTTTATCTCAAGTGCAGGGCCAGTTGTTGCATCGGCTTGCATCCACTGCGAACCGGTTCCCGCGATTGTGAAAATGGTTTTGGATTCGAGGTTTATTGCACGAATCAAGTGGTTGGCAGTATCGGCAACAAGTAGATGTGCGCCAACAGATTTAGCTAATTCGCCTTCTAGAAACACTGCTCCGTAGGGCTCAGCAAAGCTAGCCGAATCAAAGGCTCCATTACTTGAACCTCTGACACCCCGACCAATGGTGACAACGGGGTCTAGCAAATTAGACGCAGTTAGGCCAATCAAATTATGGGCTCCGCTGTTGCTTACCAAAAGCTCCGCACCGCCTAAAAGTGGCTGGTAGGCCGCTGGAACAGAAACGATTTTGCCTGGCTGTTTCAAGGCTAGTGAGCTTGGGGCTGGAGGCTTATAGAGCCCTGCACCCCTGACTAAATCACCGCTTGCTTCGTATTCCGGAACCAGCTTTTCAAGCAGTGCCTCGATCGCGTGAGCGTGACCCTCGCCAGAATAGGTCGCGATTATTTCACCCTTAGGGTCAACCAAAACAAGAGTTGGCCAAGCACGAACCCCATAACTTTGCCAGGTTGTCATGTTTGGGTCATTTAGCACCGGGTGGCGAATCTCATGCCTATCAATTGCGGCAGCTACCGACTCAGGAAGTTTCTCGTATTCGAACTTCGGTGAGTGAACTCCAACGACGGTAAGTACGTCTTTGAACTTTTCCTCCACCGGGCGCAATTCGGCTAGAACATGGTGGCAGTTAACACAACAAAGTGTCCAGAAATCAAGAAGTAGAAATCTTCCCTTGAAATCAGCAATACCTAAGCGGGGATTTGTTGTTCCAAACCAGGTATCACCAATTAATTCTGGAGCTTTGGTCACTTGATTGCTCTTCGTGAACTTATGACACCGGTATTGAAACCAGCAAGATGTAATCCACCGTGGAAGCGTGCGTGCTCAATCTTGATACAGCGGTTCATCACAACATTGAGGCCTGCATTGGTTCCACGTTCGCCAACCTCATCGTTGGAAACTCCAAGTTGAAGCCAAATAGTTTTGGCACCAACGGCGATTGCCTCATCCAAAATTCCTGGAGTGTCTGAAGCTTTTCTAAACACATCCACGATGTCTGGAGTTTCTGGCAGTTCAGCTAGGGAGTTGTAAACCTTCTCATCAAACAGAGTGTCAATCATTGGGTTGACGTAGTACACCTTGTAGTACTCGCCGCCTTTTAGGTAACTGGCAACAAAGTAGCTTGCTCTGGAGCGGTTGGAAGAAACTCCAACCATGGCTACAACTTTTGAGGATTGTAGAATCTCAAGACGCTTTTTGGCGGTTGGGGCTTGGTAGCTCATCGCTTCCTCCCGGTGGCAGCTTCGAGTGCTTGATCAAGATCCCAAAGGATGTCTTCAATGTCCTCAATTCCCACGCTAATTCGAATGAGATCCTCTGGAACTCCTGCAGCAGCCAGCTGGTCCGGGCCAAGTTGGCGGTACAAGGTAGAAGCTGGGTGGATTATCAAACTCTTAGCATCACCGATGTTGGCCAGGTGGCTAATCAATTGAACGTTGTTGATGAGCTTCTCGCTTGCCTTGCGACCTCCTTCAACTCCGAAAGAGAACACGGCGCCAGGGCCTTCAGGAGCATATTTTTTAGCCAGCTTGTGATCAGGGTGAGACTTGAGTCCTGAATATGAAATCCAGCTGACTCGTTTATCGGAATCTAGCCACTCCGCAACAGCTTTGGCGTTTGAAACGTGATCTTTCATTCTCTGAGGAAGGGTTTCAATTCCCTGCAGTAGTTGGAAGGCAGCCATCGGGGAAAGGGTAGGTCCAATGTCGCGAAGCTGCTCGCTGCGAAGCTTAGTTAGGAACCCGTACTCACCGAAGTTACCCCACCATTCGATATCGCCATAGGCCGCCACCGGTTCGGTCATAAACGGAAACTTGCCGTTGTCCCACTGGAAGTTTCCAGAGTCAACAACTACTCCACCAAGAGTTGTTCCGTGTCCTCCCAGAAACTTTGTTGCGGAGTGAATAACAATATCGGCTCCATGCTCAATCGGGCGAATTAAATATGGCGATGCTGTAGTTGAGTCAACAACAAGCGGAATTCCATTGCGGTGGGCAATCTCTGCCAATCCTTCAAGATCAGCTATCGCTGTTGATGGGTTTGCAATTGACTCGGTGAAAATCAACTTGGTGTTAGGCCTAATGGCAGCCTCATAGTCTTTTGGATCTGAGGAGTCCACGAAAGTGCTTTCAATTCCGAAGCGCTTGAGAGTGACCGTAATCTGTGTGACTGTTCCACCGTAAAGACGAGAGGAGCTAACGATGTGATCGCCTGCTCCACAAAGTGCCACGAAGGTTATGAATTCTGCTGACTGACCGCTGGCGGTGGCTACCGCTCCTACTCCACCTTCTAGGCTGGCAACTCTTTCTTCGAAAGCGGCAACGGTAGGGTTTCCGATTCGGGAGTAAATGTTGCCGTACTTCTCTAGTGCAAATAGATTGGCGGCGTCTTTGGTGTCCTCGAACACGAAGGAAGTGGTCTGGTAGATCGGCACGGCCCTTGCTCCATAGACCGGATCTGGAACGCTACCGGCGTGAAGCGCTCTGGTTTTGAACCCGAACTTTTTATCTGACATGACTTATCTCCTAGGTGTTTTCAAAGTCTAAATCCAACGCAAGGCGCGTTTTTCAATGGTTGCGATTACAACATCGCTTAGCTTGCCCAGCAGGGCGAGCAAGATTATGGCCATAAACAAGATGTCCGTTCGGGCAGTGTTTTGGCTATCCAGTAGCAAGAATCCAAGTCCCATGGAGCTTGCGATTAGCTCTGCAGCGACCAGGAACAACCAAGCCTGGGCAAGGCCTAGACGCAGTCCCGAAAAGATAACCGGCGCAGCCGCAGGTAGTAGCACCTTGGTTATCAGCTTTACTCCCTTGAGTCCGTAGGTGCGGCCAACTTCAATCAGGTTGCGATCAACAGCTGCAAGGCCGGCAGCAACTGTTGTAAACACTGGAAAGAATGCTCCGATTGCTACCAGTGTGATCTTGGGCTCTTCGTAGATACCCATCCAGATCAACAAAAGTGGGACCCAAGCAAGAGATGGAACTGCTCGGATTGCTCCAATAGTTGGAAGAAGCAATTGACCAACGGTCTTTGAAAGTCCAACCGCAGAACCAAGAATGATTCCAAGGACTGAGCCAATTGCAAAACCGTAGAATACTCGCTGAACGCTTATGGCCACGTGTTCCCAAAGTGTCCCGCGCTCAATCAAACCTGCAGCTGCCTGCAGAACTTCAACAGGTGGCGGAAGCTGACTCGCAGAGAAAGTTCCGTTGGTGCTCAGCAGTTGCCAGATGCCAAGAATCAGAATCGGCAGCAAAGCACCAACAGCAACCCTGACCAAGTTCTTTCGAACTGTGGACTTACGTTGCTGGCTAGTGTTTTGCTCCTCGACGCTGAATTCGGACATTTTCTTAGTTAGCCAATCTTCTTAACGCTTTCATCGTTGACGATGGGTGCCAATGCTTCATCTGCTGCCTGGTGAGACTTAATTGCTCCTTCAGCAACAAGAACCTTAGAAATCGTTGTCCAAACTGCTAGTTGGGTTTCCCCAGGAACAATTGAGACATCAATGTTGGTTCGCTCCAGCAGAACCTTCTTAGCCACTTCTGCATCTAGCTGAGCATCCCTAGCCAAAATTGCAACGGCGTCGTCGGGGTTAGCGAGAATCCAGGCGCGAGCTTTCTGGTAAGCGTTCAAAACAACTTCAACAAGTTCAGGCTTTTCGGCAAGGAACTTATCAGTCGCATTCAAAACACCCCATGAGGCAAAAGCTGGGTTGTTGTAGATGATCTTGCTTCCGGCAGTTAGTTCGCTGGTTGCAGTAAGCGGGTCAAGTCCAGCCCAAGCATCAACATCGCCTGCTTCCAAAGCCTTCTGGCCATCTGCGTGAATCAAATTCACGATTTCCAGATCAGCAGCAGACAAGCCAACTTCAGCAAGGGCTTGCAGAAGGTGGAAGTAAGGATCGGTACCCGATGCAGCAGCAACCTTCTTACCCTTTAGATCTGTGACGGAGGCAATGTCGCTGTCTTTAGCAACGACGATTGAACCCCAGTTTGGCTGTGAGAAGACACCAACGGTTGTAAGCGCCACTCCGTTAGCGCGAGCTGCCACGGCAGCTGCTCCGGCAGAAGAGCCGATGTCAATTGCTTCTGCGTTTAGGTTCTCAATGGCTTTGCTTGATCCAGCAGAAAGTACCCACTCGACGCTGTAGCCATCTGCGGCAAGTTCTTCTTCAAGCCATCCCTGATCTTTGATTACAAGGCTCAGTGGGTTCCAGTACGCGTAATCGATTTTTAGAACTTTTGAATCTGTAGATGCTGATTCGCCAGCGGCACATCCGGTTAGAGCGAACAGCGCAACCGACAGTGCTGCAACTGACTTAGTCAGTTGAGCTAGTTTCGTTGATTTTGACAATTTGTTTTTCCTTTTTCTAAGTGGTTAGGGGTGTATTCCGAACTTGGACAACAGTTCTGTTCTAAGTGGTGCTAGTCCCGGGTGAGAGCGATCTCTCGGTCTTGGGTGATTCACCTTCACGATTTCATCGATACCTCTGCCGCGCTCAGCCAAAACCACAATGCGGTCAGCTAAGTGGAGGGCTTCGTCAATATCGTGAGTAACCAAGACAACTGTTGCTCCAGTGGCACCGGCCACTTCGAGCAACAGATCTTGCATCAACAAACGAGTCAGAGCATCAAGAGCCGCAAAAGGCTCATCCAGTAGCAATACTCCAGGGTGACCAGCTAGCCCTCTTGCAAGAGCTGTACGCTGCGCCATTCCACCAGAGACTTGTCTAGGGATGTGCTTTTCGAAACCTGCTAATCCAACGCTGGCAAGGAGTTCGAGAATTTCCTTCTCACTTCTTTTCCCGCGGGCACCAATTGCAACGTTGTCTTTGAGATTCAGCCAAGGCAAAAGTCTTGGTTCCTGAAATACAAAACCGCAACGGCTATCCACTCCTGAAACCTGTTGACCATCAACTGCTACTTTTCCTTCGCTTGGGCTATCTAACCCTGCAATTAGTCGAAGAAGAGTTGATTTGCCACAGCCGGATGGACCAAGGAGCACAAGAACTTCACCGGCACGGATTTCTAGGTTGATGTCCCTTAGAACATCAACTCTTTTGACACCTTTACCGAAGTGTTTATTGACCTCAGTGATAGTCACTGAGGCAGGGGAGACCTTCGGGGCATCCGGTTGGGTTGATTGCGCTATAGCCAATTGATTTCACCTTTTGATGTATGACCTGTTTGGTTGAAAAGGGTTTTTGCGAGGCTTAACCCTCGCGGCTTAGTTCACCGTTGAAAGACACGTTAGAGACTAAGCGTCTAGAGCATTCGCTCCATAGACATCATTGACATACCCATAGCAAAACCAGCAGATTGCGAGATTCGCAGTTCTGACATGGCGGTTGCTCCTTGGGTTGAAAGGTATTAGCAAAAACAATACTGGAATAAGGTCCTGGCTGCAATAAACCCCCAGCTAAGGGCAGGATTGGGCAGGTTCAGGGCTTTTTGGCAGCTGCTGTGGCGGGTTAGTATGACTGGGATAGTCCAGGTACCAAAAGGCACCCTAAGAGCTAATAAAGAGGATGACGAGATTGCCAACAACAGCTAAAGAGATTTGGTTTCTAACAGGATCACAGAACCTATACGGCGAGCAGACCCTGAAAGAGGTAGCTGCGCAATCCGAGCAGGTCTCCGCAGAGCTAACCAAGGGCATTAGCTCTTCGGTGAAGCTGATCTGGAAGCCAGTACTAAAAACTCCTGATGCGATTCGTCGCACCATGCTCGATGCCACAGCCGATGACAACTGCATCGGTGTGATCACCTGGATGCACACTTTTTCTCCAGCCAAGATGTGGATTGCAGGCCTTGATGCTCTGGGTAAGCCACTTCTTCACCTTCACACTCAAGCCGGTCAGTCCCTTCCGTGGGGCACGATTGACATGGACTTTATGAACTTAAACCAGGCAGCTCACGGTGATCGTGAGTATGCACACATGGTTTCTCGAATGGCAATAGCGCGAAAGATTGTTGTTGGCCATCCAAGCGAGCAGTCTGTAAAGGACCGCGTTGATGCGTGGATCTATGCGTGTATTGGTTGGAATAAGTCTCAGAACCTCAAGCTTGCTCGTTTCGGCGACAATATGAGATACGTATCAGTCACTGACGGAGACAAAGTTTCAGCTCAGATGCAGTTC
>CAZKQH010000044.1:0-10361 GCA_964554845.1 uncultured Rhodoluna sp.
TCCTGCCCGATCTCGAGTATTGGTTCCTACCGGTGTTTCGATTGCCTTACCTAATGGTTACGTTGGCTTAGTGCACCCACGATCAGGATTAGCGGCGAAACACGGCGTCACGGTCTTGAATACCCCCGGAACTATTGATGCTGGATACCGCGGCGAGATTATGGTGATTTTATATAACAGCTCTGACACTGATTTTGACATCGCGGCAGGAGATCGGATTGCTCAGCTTCTGATTCAGTCTGTAGAGAAGGCTCTATTTACTGCAGTTGACAAACTTCCAGAAAGCGAACGCGGCGAAACTGGTTTCGGTTCGAGTGGTCGAGCATAAATGCTCGAGTACGGAAATTCAAAGTCAGCACCGATAGATCGGGTTTCTGCGGGCCCATTTGACTCCAGCGAAGTAATTCAATTAAAGCCATCTGTTGACTTTGGTGCACTACAGATTCCCATTCGCGATGACGTTACATTAAAGCTTGAGGTTGAGGAAGCGTCCAGTCGCATAGTCGCTCTCACTGTTGATCACCAGGGTTCATCTTTGCAGCTACAGGCCTTTAGTGCACCGGGCAGCGAAGGCATCTGGCACGAAATTCGTTCAGCGCTCGAGCAATCAATTCAGTCCCAAAATGGAAAAACTGAAACTGTAGTTGGCCCGCTTGGCCCAGAGCTCAATGCTCAAATACCAACCCGTGATGGAGGTTTCAGGCTGGCAAAATTCATCGGCGTTGATGGACCGAAGTGGTTCCTTCGCGGTGTTATCTCAGGTTTGGCACTTGCCGATACTCTTGCTATGACATACATGATCGATATCTTTCGCTCCGTGGTGGTTATGAGAGGTACCAGCCCTATGCCGCCAAAAGAACTTCTACAACTAGTTGCTCCCGCTGGAGCCAAAAAGGCGCTGTCTTAATGTCCAATGATGAACTGCGTGATTCAGCCGCAAAGCGACTCGGGGTTAGTGCAGAAAATGGCAATCTTCAGTTCGACAAAAAGTCGTTGCTTGCTGGAATGGGTGGTTGGCTGGGCGTAGTTGAGACCATTCTGCCAAGCGTTTTGTTTGGAACCAGCTTTGCGTTGACCGGCGAACCATTGATTTCGGTATCACTAGCTGGCGGCACCTCAGCCTTGTTCATTCTTTATCGGTTAATCACACGCAAATCAGCATCCAGCGCTTTGATTGGCGCATTAGCGGTTGGATTCGCGGCATGGTTGGCACTTCGTGAAGGCGGTCAAGCAGTGGACTACTTCATTCCTGGATTTATCACTAACGCTGTCTACGGATCTGTGCTGTTGCTATCAATTCTGGTTCGCTGGCCAATAATCGGTGTGCTGGTAGAAATCCTTCGGGGCCACGATATGAGCTGGCGGAAAAATAAGAAGGTATTGGCCATTTACTCAGGCGTCACTGCTTTTTGGGTAGGTTTTTTTAGTCTGAGATTAGCCATTCAGCTTCCCCTCTACTTTGCTGGCAATACAGAGCTACTGGCAACGGCGCGCGTTGCAATGGGTCCACCGTTATACGCCCTAGTGATCGTGTGCACCTGGCTGATGCTTCGGGCAACCGTTTTAAAGCCCCGCTAGGGATGGTATTTTTAGAGCTAAGGCCCACTGGGTCTTTAGGAAATAGGGAGTAAATAGTGTCCAAGGTAGATAGTTTCGGTGTCGCGCGCGAGCTAGAAGTTTCGGGTAAGAAGTATCAAATCTTTGACATGTCCAAACTCGATTCCAAGACTCTTCCTTACAGCCTCAAGATACTGCTCGAGAATCTTCTTCGAACCGAAGACGGCGCGAACGTGACTTCTTCCCACATCAAATCCATTATCGAGTGGGACCCAAAGGCCGAGCCAGATACCGAAATTCAGTTCACTCCAGCTCGAGTGATCATGCAGGATTTTACCGGTGTGCCTTGTGTAGTTGACCTTGCCACCATGCGCGAGGCGATGGTGGAGCTCGGGGGAGACCCAAAGAAGATCAACCCGCTTGCACCGGCTGAATTGGTAATCGACCACTCGGTTGTGATTGACGTGGCCGGTTCAGCCGATGCCTTTGAGCGCAACGTTGAATATGAGTACCAGAGAAACGAAGAGCGCTACCAGTTCTTGCGTTGGGGACAGATGGCCTTTGATGACTTCAAAGTGGTTCCTCCGGGCACCGGAATTGTCCACCAGGTAAACATTGAATACCTAGCCCGCACAGTGATGACCCGCGAAGTTGACGGAGTTTTGCAGGCATATCCAGATTCTTGCGTTGGAACCGACTCTCACACCACCATGGTCAACGGTCTTGGTGTGCTGGGTTGGGGAGTTGGAGGAATCGAAGCTGAGGCTGCCATGCTTGGCCAACCTGTTTCAATGCTTATTCCTAAAGTTGTTGGCTTCAAGCTCACCGGTCAGATTCCAATGGGTGCAACCGCTACTGACGTGGTTCTAACCATCACCGAGCAGCTTCGTAAGCACGGTGTGGTTGGAAAATTCGTCGAGTTCTATGGAGCTGGTGTTGCATCTGTTCCACTAGCCAACCGCGCAACTATTGGAAACATGAGCCCTGAGTTTGGCTCGACGGTTGCAATTTTCCCCATCGACTCAGTGACTTTGGATTACCTTCGTTTCACTGGTCGTGCTGAACAAGAAATTGCACTCGTTGAGGCCTACAGCAAGGCACAGGGCTTATGGCACGATCCGGCAATTGAGCCGCGCTACAGCGAGTACCTAGAACTAGATCTGTCAACCGTGGTTCCATCGATTGCGGGACCAAAGCGCCCACAGGACCGTATCGAACTTTCTGCATCCAAGCGCAAATTCTCCGAAGACATCAAGGCCTACTCAGCCGTCGCCTCTAACCCAGCAAAGGTGAAGGGTAAGGATTTCGCAATCGATCACGGTCACGTGAGCATTGCATCCATTACTTCTTGTACTAATACTTCTAACCCATCAGTGATGCTGGCCGCGGGTCTATTGGCAAGAAAAGCCGTGGCCAAGGGGTTAAAGGCTAAGCCATGGGTAAAGACGTCTTTGGCACCGGGTTCAAAAGTTGTCACAGATTATTACGACAAGTCAGGTCTTACAAAGGATCTCGACGCTCTTGGTTTCCAGCTAGTTGGTTACGGCTGCACCACTTGTATTGGAAACTCTGGCCCGTTGGATCAGGAAATCTCAGATGCCGTAAATGCAAATGACTTGGCAGTAACCGCTGTTCTTTCTGGAAACAGAAACTTTGAAGGTCGAATCAATCCTGATGTGAAGATGAACTACTTAGCTTCACCGCCTTTGGTTATTGCCTACGCGCTTGCTGGAACTATGGATTTTGACTTTGAAAAGGATTCTCTTGGCACTGGCTCTGATGGGTCAGAGGTCTACCTAAAAGACATCTGGCCGTCTCCAACTGAAGTCCAGGACACTATCGACTCGTCAATTAACTCTGGAATGTTCACAAAGCAGTACGCCGGTGTATTTGAAGGAGACAAGCGTTGGCAGTCTCTTAAGACTCCAACCGGGGACACTTTCGCATGGGATGCCAAATCCACATACGTAAGGAAGCCGCCTTACTTCGATGGCATGAGCATGAACCCGGTACCTGTGACAAACATTTCAGGTGCCAGAGTTCTTGCAAAGCTTGGTGATTCAGTCACTACTGACCACATCAGCCCGGCCGGCTCAATTAAGGCCGATTCCCCTGCTGGAAAGTACCTAACCGACCACGGTGTATCAAGAGTTGATTTCAATAGCTACGGCTCCCGTCGAGGAAACCATGAAGTCATGATTCGTGGAACCTTTGCGAATATTCGTCTTCGCAACCAACTTTTAAATAACGTAGAAGGCGGATACACCAGAGATTTCACAAAGGCAGACGGTCCTCAGGCTTTCATCTATGACGCAAGTGAGAACTACCAGGCTGAACAAACACCTTTGGTGATACTGGCAGGAAAAGAATACGGCTCTGGTTCCTCAAGAGACTGGGCTGCCAAAGGAACGTCTTTGCTAGGGGTTCGAGCAGTAATCACCGAAAGCTTTGAGCGGATTCACAGAAGCAACTTGATCGGAATGGGTGTTTTGCCGCTTCAGTTCCCAGCTGGAAGTTCGGCAGAAAGTTTAGGCCTTGACGGCACCGAAATATTCGAAATCGAAGGCGTCGATCAGCTCAATAACGGAGTGACCCCCAAGACCTTGAAGGTCACAGCCAGGCCTTCTTCGCACTCGGCACCAGGTAAGGCCGAGGTTCGATTTGATGCGGTACTTCGCATTGATACCCCTGGAGAGGCTGATTACTTCAGGCATGGTGGTATTTTGCAGTACGTGCTGCGATCCTTGGTCTCGGCATAGGAATACAAGTACCGACAAAGAAGTTGGAATATAGATGGCAATACTAGATTCAGTGAACGGTCCCGATGACCTAAAATCACTGACCCACAAGCAGCTGATTGAGCTTGCTCAGGAGATTAGAGATTTTCTCATTTCCAAGGTTGCAAAAACCGGAGGGCACCTAGGTCCTAACTTAGGTGTTGTTGAGACCACTATCGCGATTCACAAAGTTTTTGACTCTCCAAATGACAGCATTGTTTTTGATACTGGTCACCAGTCCTATGTGCATAAAATCCTTACCGGGCGTAAGGAATTTGACAGCCTTCGCCAAAAGGATGGACTTGCTGGATACCCGCAGCGGTCTGAGTCGGTCCACGACATCGTTGAAAGCTCTCACGCTTCATCATCTCTTTCCTGGGCTGATGGAATTGCCAAAGCGTACAAACTTACTGAGCAAAACGACCGCTACGTTATTGCTGTTGTTGGCGATGGTGCGCTAACTGGAGGAATGACCTGGGAAGCACTTAATAACATCACAGATGACAATGACCGCAAGCTGGTAATTGTAGTGAACGACAACGGTCGCTCTTATGCTCCAACTATCGGTGGTCTGGCAAGGTATCTCAATGGAATTAGAACCGAGAAGTTCTACCGTCGTTTATACCGACTTAGTAAGAAAGTGTTTTTCAAGTTTGGAACTATTGGCCGGATGGCTTACTCAACACTTCGAGGCGCAGGTAAGGGGTTGCTTGGGTCATTTGCACCGAAGGGTATGTTCCCAAACCTTGACCTTAAGTACATTGGTCCAGTTGATGGTCACGACTTACACGCAATGGAAGCTGCTCTTAGGCAGGCAAAGAAGTATTCCAACCCAGTAATTGTTCACGCTATTACGCAAAAGGGTAAGGGATACGACCCAGCTGTAAGCGACGAAGCGGATCAGTTCCATGCAGTTGGACAGATCGACCCAGATACAGGCGTATCAATCGAGTCCTCAGGGAAGAAGAGCTGGACTTCAGTCTTTGCAGATGAGCTAGTTTCTGTTGCAGATAACAACAAGTCGGTAGTTGGCATTACCGCCGCCATGCTTATTCCAGTTGGTATGCACAAATTTGCAGCCAAGTATCCAGACCGAGTTTTCGATGTTGGAATTGCTGAACAGCACGCTGTTGCTTCTTCCGCTGGAATGGCCTTCGGTGGCCTTCACCCCGTGGTTGCGGTGTATGCAACATTTATGAACAGAGCTTTTGATCAAGTCCTAATGGATGTTGCACTTCACAAGGCAGGGGTGACCTTTGTGCTTGATCGCGCTGGAGTCACCGGTCCAGACGGCGCCAGCCACCATGGAATGTGGGATCTAGCTATGCTCCAGATAGTTCCGGGAATTCGAATTGCTTCCCCCCGCGATGAATCTCGCCTGAAAGAACAGTTGGCCGAAGCAGTTGCTATAAGCGATGCTCCGACAGTAATTCGCTTTTCGAAGGGCACTGTCGCAAACGAGTTGCCGGCAATTAGAAGGCTTGAAGACGGTGTAGATGTCCTTCACGAATCTTCAGCAAAAGATGTTCTGATTCTTACCGTCGGGGCAATGGCAGAAACTGGAATTCAGGTTGCCAAGATGCTTTCAGATCAAGGCATTGGTTCAACCGTTGTTGACCCTCGCTGGGTTATCCCAGTTCCGAAGTCGATTGTAAAGATGGCCGCTGATCATCGACTGGTTGTAACAATCGAAGATGGTATTCGTGTCGGAGGAATTGGAACTAGAGTTCGTCAAGATCTACGAGCCGCGCAGATTGACACGGCTTTGAGTGAGATTGGTCTACCGGATGAATTCTTGGAGCACGCTTCCAGAAATGAAATTCTGGAACGAGTGGGTCTGACTGCACAGAGCATTTCTAGGGAGATAGTTGCCCAAGTGCTAGGTTCTAGAGTTCCTCATGCTCGTCCAATGCCGGGAGACCAGCCGCTGTCGGATCGACCGGAGCTGTCTTCGCAAGAATAAACGCGTCAACAATCAACTGAGCGCTTAGTTCTACCTGCCAGTTTCTAGCCCCTAGCTCGTATAGTGCCTCGGACATGGTTTCATTCGAAAAATTCACTGGGGGAGTGAAGCTAACCTGACGCAAAACCTCTGGTGTAAGTAAGTTCTCTAGCGGCACTGAAATTTTTTCAGATAATTCAATCAGGGAAGCTTTCGCATATTTGAGCCGGCGATCGGCTTCAGGAAACTTTGTAACCCAATTGCGGTGATTTGGAATAGCATCAGTTTTCTCTGGCTTCAGACTCGGTAGTTCAGTTGCTTTCAGAGCTGATTGGACAGCATCCCACCAGAGGTCTAGGTAAGAGCGGCTTGCTCTACCCGAGAACGATTTCATAGCCGCCAACTCCGGTCGCGTTCTAGGCTTTTGCGTTGCTGCGGCCAAAATTGAAGAGTCAGGTATCAGCCTTCCTGGAGCCACATCCATTTTTTGAGCCAAGGACTCTCGAGCGGTCCAGAGCTGCCTAGCAATTTCGTGGGAGAGTCTGTCCTGGACTTTATGTAAACCGGTGATGCCACGCCATTTGTCAATTTTTAGCGGCTTTGGCTTAAAGTTCATCAAATGTGCAAATTCTTGAGCTGCCCATTCAAGTTTTCCTTGTTGGCTAAGAAGGTCCTGAACTGCACCGGCTAGTTCATGGAGAACATCCACGTCAAGCGCTGCGTAATTTAGCCAGGATTCTGGTAACGGCCTTGTGCTCCAATCCGCAGCAGAATGCTCCTTTGCAAGCCGGAACTTCAATAGTGATTCGGTTAGGGAACCAAGTCCAACTCGAGGTGCACCTGCCAGTCGTCCGGCAAGTTCGGTGTCGAAAATTGCACCAGGGTGAAGCCCTAGTTCGTTGAGGCAGGGAAGATCTTGGGTGGCGGCATGCAAAATCCACTCGCGATTGTTTAGCACCGCTGCAAACTCCTGAAAAGCCTTTGAGGTTGCCAAGTCTGGAGTTGCTACTGGGTCAATCAGGAAAATCTCTGATTCTACTGCTCGAATTTGAATCAGGTAGGCCCGCTGAGAATATTTGAATCCTGAGGCGCGCTCAGCATCAATCGCTATTGGGCCAGTTGTGGCTCTCAGGACTGCAACAGCTTCTTGGAGACCGTTCTCTTCGGCGATTAACCTAGTAGCTGCGCGAGGGTGTTGAAGCAGCGGTAGTTCTGGAAGCTCGGGTGCTTCTGGTGATTCAGACAATTAGATTCTGCTGATTCCAGATTCAGGTGGAAGGCCAGACATCATGCAAAGTAGATCCTGCCAGGCCTCAAGGTGAGCAGAGAAGTTGTTATCAGTAGGCGACCAGGAAGCTCGCAACTCCAGTTCGGCATGGTCGCTATGTCCAGAAATGGACCCATACCCTTGCGAAATGATTCTGGTAATTGTTCCAGCTTCGGAGGCGTACCCGGCTGAACGGCTACGTAGTGCATCTTCCAGCCAAGCCCAACATACGTCGGTGATTAGTTCATCTTGTCCGATATCGGTTTCCAGGGGAGATTTTGCGAAACAGATGATTCTGTAATTGCCACCCCATCCATCCTGGGCTTCGTCGGAGTTTAGTAGGACAAACCGACCAGTTCCCTGATCGGATCTATTCTCATGAGCGTCAATTCCGATGTTGGCCGCCAAAGCGACAGAGTATTTTGCGATCTTGTCAGGGGAGGGAATCTCTGTAATGTTGACGCCTTCTCGAATATTCGCCTGGCGCAAGGACATCACGGCAAGCTGAAAATCAGCGGTCGTGTCAGTCTTATCAGAGATTTCCAGCATTTAAATAAGACTACGAGGCGCTCTTCGCCTTACCCTTGTGCCACGCCGTTAGTGAGTCCAGAGTGAAAAGCTGGCGTCCTCGGATTGAGCAAAAGAAATTAGGACCGCGCCCTCATCAAAGGGATTCTGCTGGCCCTCAGCAGTATCGCTTGGGGTGACTGGAGTTCTAGTAATTGCTGATTGACTAACAATTCCAGACTCGAAGGCAAGCGCGGTTAGGGTCGGCCCTGCCTCAAGCAGGATGGATTTGAATCCGTTGGAACTTGCCCAGTCTATAAACCCCTCAAAAGGCTTCCCAAGAGCTTGCACGTGTAAATTCTTAGAACCTTCTTTGCTCAGTCTGTTGGCAGAGGCTGAGAACAAAAAGACTGGAGCCCCCTGGTGCTCTATAGCTGGGATGCCCTCGAAGTTTCCACCTTGGGAAAAGATTGCAAGAGAAGCTCCAGAGCTCGGTGTTCGATACCGCTCGAGCCTTGCTGTAGCGGCGTCAACCACAATCAAATCCGATAAAGAACGAATTTCTAGAAGCAATGCCCTGTCTTCCCTAGTGGAAATTGACCGGGATGATCCATCGCTGCCTGAATAGAGTCCAGACTTAGTGATTACGTGATTGGATCGAATCCCAGCCCAAGGTCCATAAGCGTTAGCCAATGATTTTGGATCAGATGCACCTGAGGCTTTAGCTAGGCCAAAGATTGGTTTGATCACTGTTGAGATTTTTCCCGTAGCTGGCGTTTGATGCGCGAGAGAATTCCGAGCATTCCTCTGAGTCGAAGAAGTGAGACAGCTGTTGAAAGTGAGAGCTTGAAGGGAAAGTCCTGATCAAATTCCAGCGCTTCTTTGACGGGTAAGCCATCGATAACACTAAACAACAGACTCGCAAAGCCTCGTGTTGTTGGGGACTCGGCTGGTGCACTGAAAAATAGTCTTGTGAGTCCTTGATCATCAATCTCGACGAACAGAAAAATTGGGGATTGGCACTCTTCAACTCGCTCCAGCAGTTCGGGATGATCTGCATATCGTTGGGGCAGCTCTGGAAGAGCATCCGAAAACTCCAGTAAAAGATCTAGTCGCTCGGAATCCTTAAGAATCTCGAAGTCTTTGATCAGCTGTTCAGCTGTCTCAAGTGTTGGCATTTAGACCAGCTGAGGAATGGGACCAGGTTCGCTACCAACGGTAATTGGAGCCTTCACTAGAGAGCCCCACTCGCTCCACGAGCCGTCGTAATTTCTTACCTTGTCAATTCCAATTAGGTACTTCAGCACAAACCAGGTGTGTGATGAGCGCTCACCAATTCGGCAGTATGCAATTACATCAGAATGCCCAGCTAGGGATGCCCCTTTGAGGTAAATTTCCTCAAGTCCTGAACGGTCTTTGAAGGTTTGGTCTTCGTTGCAAGCTTTGGACCAGGGCACTGAAGCCGCTGTTGGGATGTGACCTGCTCTGGAAGCACCTTCGTCAGCGTAGCCCGGAGCAGTTAGGCGCTCTCCCGAGTACTCCTCGGGGGAGCGAACATCAATCATCGGCTTTCCAAAATGTGAAAAAACATCGTCTCTGAATGCACGTAGGGTCGAATCATTTCGCTCCACCACCGGGTAACTGGAAGTCTGGACTGCTGGAACGTCTTTAGTTAGCTCGCGGCCTTCGCTGGTCCATTTATCTCTGCCGCCATCTAGGAGGCGAACATCCTCGTGACCGAAAAGTTTGAACACCCACAGTGCATAGGCGGCCCACCAGTTACTCTTGTCTCCGTAAAGCACGACTGTATCTTCACGCCGAATTCCCAGACGCGCCATGACTGCGGCAAAACCTTCACCGTCGATGTAGTCACGGGTGTCTTTGTCGTTCAAATCTGTGTGCCAGTCAATCTTGCGGGCAGAAGGAATGTGGCCGGTTTGATAAAGCAGCACATCCTCGTCGGATTCCAAAACCACTAGACCTTCGGAACCCAAGTTCTGGGCAAGCCATTCGGTGCTAACTAATGCACGTGGATTGGCGTAAGCGGCGAATTTCGGACTGTTGTCTATGCTGATTGGCAACTTGTTCTCCTTGTAGACTGAGGGCTTGTTCGGGACCACACTAGGCGGTGTCATTGTCAACCACTTCAGGGGCTATTTGTTCCCTGGTTGAAATTCAACCCAATCCCAGTTTGTCTGAGGTGCTCAGTCAGCTGGTACCTCCCAGAGAGTTTACCAAAGCCCGCTTCGATAACTACTTGCCAGATCCATCCTTTCCCTCTCAGGCCGCAGCGGTTGCCTCCGCAAGAGAG
>CAZKQH010000045.1:0-8387 GCA_964554845.1 uncultured Rhodoluna sp.
AAGGGGCTTGAAACTGGAGAAGTTGAGCTCTGGAATCGCAGGAGTGGGGAAAGGCGTTCTATCAAGATAGAATCAGCCTTGTCTGAAATTTAATAGCGTCTGGAGGTTTGCCCGTGGATATCGATCTGAGTGTCCTTAGGGTACTGGAGCGCGAAAAAGAGATTCCATTTAAGGAACTCGTTGAAATCATCGAGGCAGCCATCTTGGCTGCCTACCACCGAACTGTAGGCAACACCGATAAAGCCCGTGCTGTGCTGGATCAGAAAACCGGCCACGTTCAGATTTTTGCTACCAACCTCGACGAAGAGGGCAACGAAACCGGTGAGACCGAGGCCACCCCCGATGGCTTCGGTCGAATTGCAGCCAGTGCTGCTAAGCAGGTGATTGCCTCGCGCCTTCGAGACATAAACGACGAAGGTTTGTTTGGAGAATTCAAGGGTAAAGACGGCGACATTGTTGCGGGAACCATTCAGCAGGGACAGCGCTCCTACATGGTCTACGTTGACTTGGGTTCTATAGAGGCAATCATGCCTCCGGAAGAGCAGGTTCCTGGAGAAGATTACGCTCACGGCAAACGGGTGCGCGTTTATGTGACAAATGTTTCCAAGGGAACCAAAGGGCCTCAGGTCACGGTTTCTAGAACTCACCCGGGACTAGTTCGCAAGTTATTTGCGATGGAAGTTCCGGAAATCGCCGATGGTGTTGTTGAGATTGTTTCCGTTGCCAGAGAAGCTGGTCACCGCACCAAGATTGCGGTTCGAGCAAATGATCCAGCGGTTAATGCCAAGGGAGCCTGCATTGGTGAACTAGGGCAGCGGGTTCGAGCTGTTCAGAGCGAGCTCAACGACGAGAAGATTGACATCGTTGACTTTTCAGATGATTTACCAACATTTGTTGCTCACGCGCTTTCCCCAGCGAAGGTGTCCGACGCCTTTCTCATAAACGCGGAAGAGCGCCAGGTTCGGGTTTTGGTCCCTGATTTCCAGCTATCGTTGGCCATCGGTAAGGAAGGCCAGAATGCCAGGCTTGCGGCCAAGCTAACCGGCGCCAAGATAGATATCCAGCCTGACAGTATTTTGGAAGACGACTAGAGCGTTTTGGCACTTTGGGCCTAGACTGGCCTTTGATGGCTTTACAGCCACGGACCATTTGGTCAAAATCGGACAACGAACCAGTAAAGCGGATCCAAGTCCTTTAGGAAAGTAAGAAACAGGTAGAAAAGATGTTGGAAATCTAATGAGTATCTCGAAATGAGTACCCAACAGCTTTAACGGCCTGCCCTGTTTGGGAAGGCCCAGACAGGAGAAGTAAGTGGCGCTACCACGTGTTTACGACGTAGCCAAAGAGCTTGGTATTGATACCAAAGTAGCTCTGGCAAAACTAGAAGAGCTCGGCGAATACGTCAAGAGCGGATCTTCCACAATCGCACCCCCGATTGCCAAAAAACTTCGCGCTGCCTTCCCTGATGCCAAGCCTAAAGAAGACACTAAAAAAGTTACCAAGCCAAAAGCGGCTGCTAAAAAAACCGCTGCAACCGAGCCTGAAGTTGTAGCCGAGGTTGCGCAAACAGTCGAAGAAACTGAACCTCCAAAAAAGAAGACTTCAAGACTTGCCCCAAGTTCCATAACTGATGCCCCGAAGGCACCACCAGCCGCATCATCGGTACCGGGAGTTCCAAGACCTGGCAACAATCCATTTGCTGCAAGTCAGGGAATGGGTATCCCTCGCCCAATGGCAAGACCTGGAAACAACCCATTTAACGCCGCTCAAGGTATGGCACGACCAGGTGCGCCAAGACCAGGTGCACCAAGACCGGGAGCTAGACCAGAAGCAGGAACTTCCAGACCGGGAGCAAGACCTACCGGTGCAGGTGGAGCTCGGCCAGCATTTGGTGGAGCAAAGCCAGGACTCGGTGGCGGTGCTCCTGGTGGAGGATTCCCAGGAAGAGGACCAGCCGGCGGCAGAGGCCGCGGTGTTGGTGGAGGAACTGCAGGAGCGTTTGGAAAAGGTGGAGCTCGCGGGGGAGGTAAAGCTCGCAAGTCAAAGCGCGCTAAGAGAGAAGAATTCGAACAAAGAAGTGTTCCTAGCCTTGGTGGCGCAGTTGTGCCACGCGGTGATGGAACAACAGTTATTCGTTTGCGTCGAGGTGCATCGATTCAAGACTTCGCAGACAAGATTGATGCCAATGCCGGTCAGCTAATCACCGTGCTATTTGCACTGGGCCAGATGGCAACAGCAACAGCATCGCTGGATGAGGAAACTTTCCAGATTCTGGGAGCAGAGCTTGGCTACAAGATCGAAGTGGTTTCTCCTGAGGACGAAGAGCGGGAGCTGTTCGAAGGCTTCGGATTGGATATTTCAACCGACTACGAAGACGACGAAGAAGACTTGCTACCTCGTCCTCCGGTTGTAACTGTCATGGGTCACGTTGACCATGGTAAGACTGCACTTTTGGACTCGATCAGAAACGCAAACGTTCAAGCTGGTGAGGCTGGTGGAATTACCCAGCACATCGGTGCTTACCAGGTACACACCACTCACGCGGGTCAAGACCGCCCGATTACCTTTATTTACACCCCAGATCACGCGCCTTTCGCCGCAATGCGTGCTAGTGCTGCTCAGGTCACCGACATTGCAATCTTGGTGGTTGCCGCAGACGATGGCGTGATGCCGCAGACCATTGAGGCTCTAAACCACGCACAGTCGGCGGGGGTTCCGATTGTGGTTGCCGTGAACAAGATTGATAAGGAAGGCGCAAACCCCGACAAGGTCAAGCAGCAACTAACTGAATTCAACCTGATTGCTGAAGAATACGGTGGTGACGTAATGTTCGTCCCAGTTTCAGCCCTGAAGAAACAGGGAATTACTGAGCTACTTGACGCAGTTCTACTAACAGCTGATGCTGCACTTGATATGCGAGCAAATCCTGACAAGGACGCGCGTGGTGTTGCCATTGAAGCCAACCTAGACAAAGGCCGTGGAGCAGTTGCAACTGTATTGATTCAGTCCGGAACTTTGAAAGTTGGTGACTCGATTGTGGCCGGAAGCGCTCACGGTCGCGTGCGTGCGATGTTCAACGAAGACGGAGAACCAGTTGAGTCAGCTACACCTTCGAGACCTGTTCAGGTACTTGGGCTGCAGAGCGTCCCTCGTGCTGGTGACACATTTGTTGTGACCGACGATGAGCGTCAGGCACGTCAAATTGCCGAAAAGCGAGAAGCAGCAGATAGAAACGCACTTCTTGCCAAGACTCGTAAACGCGTTAGCCTCGAGGACTTCACCAAGGCACTTGAAGATGGCAAGGTTGAATCTCTCAACTTGGTTATCAAAGGTGACGTATCTGGTGCTGTTGAGGCTCTGGAAGACTCGCTGTTGAAGATCGAGGTGGACGACTCTGTCCAGCTAAGAATTATCCACCGCGGCGTTGGTGCTGTGACCGAGTCGGATGTGAATCTTGCCACCGTGGACAACGCGATCATCATTGGATTCAACGTCAAGCCGGATAACAAGGCTAAGGAGCGTGCTGACCGCGAGGGCGTGGACATTCGCTTCTACTCAGTTATCTACTCTGCTCTAGAAGACATTGAGAAGGCCCTCAAGGGAATGCTCAAGCCAGAGTACGAAGAGTTCCAGCTTGGTACCGCCGAGGTTCGCGAACTGTTCAAATCTTCCAAGGTTGGAACCATTGCAGGTTCGATTGTTCGCTCGGGCTCCATTAAGCGAAACTCTCTGGCACGTGTGCTTCGCGCCGGCGTCGTAGTCGCGGACAACCTAAAGGTTGACTCCCTGAAGAGATTCAAGGATGACGCCAGCGAAGTCAAGACTGACTTTGAGTGTGGTATCGGACTTGCTGGATTCAACGAGCTGGAACTTGAAGATATCATCCAGACCTTCGAGATGCGCGAGAAGCCAAGGGTCTAATCATGGTTGATGTTGCCAGAGCTCGAAAGCTTGCCGAACGAATCAAGGTACTTGTAGCCGAGGCGCTTGAAAAAGCGGTCAAGGATCCAGACCTTGGTTTTGTGACGCTTACCGAGGTAAAGGTGACTCCAGATCTGTCCCATGCACAGATTTTCTACACCGTCTTTGGATCAGATGAAGATCGAGTTCGTTCCAATGAAATCATCAAGCGCAACACTGGCCGCATCAGGGGAGAGGTCGGTCACAACCTTTCTATTCGCTTGACCCCGACTTTGGAATTTATTGCTGATGAGCTTCCAGAAAACGCAGCCCAATTAAATGATCTTCTTGCAACCGCTCGAGCCAGGGATGAGCAGGTAGCCAAGCTAGCTGCGGTTGCAAAGCCAGCAGGCGATGCCAATCCATACAAGGAACCAAAGCAAATCGAAGACCAGGAATAACCTTGGTTGCCTCGGGCCTTGTTCTAATCGACAAACCAACCGACTGGACCAGCCATGATGTTGTGGCGAAGGTTCGAAAAGCCGTTGGTACAAAAAAAGTAGGTCACGCCGGAACCTTAGATCCGCTTGCAACAGGGCTTCTAGTTCTAGGCATTGAATCAGGAACCAAGCTGCTTACCTTTTTGGTTGGAGCTGACAAAAGCTACCTGGCAACTATTCGACTTGGCGTTTCCACTCTTTCCGACGATTCGCAGTCCGAGGTCCTAGAAACCGCCAGGCAGGAAGCTCTAGCCGCAATACAAGAAGCACAAATCCAGAAGGAGATTCATAAACTCACTGGAGTGATTCAGCAGCGACCATCTTCTGTTAGTGCCATCAAAGTGGGCGGCAAAAGGGCTTACGATCTCGTCCGCTCCGGAGAGCAAGTAGAACTGATATCCCGTGAAGTCACGGTCAGCACTTTTGAGCTGCTTTCGAGCACCAGAACACCTGAGGGATTTATCGACCTAGAAGTTAGAGTCGATTGTTCTTCTGGAACCTACATTCGTGCTCTGGCTCGAGATTTAGGTCTAGCTTTAGGAGTTGGCGGACACATCACCGCACTCAGGAGAACTCGGGTTGGATCTTTTGATGTTGCTGAGGCAAATCAAATAACTGACCTTGAGAATCTTTCGCTTACCCCGCTTGCAGAAGCTGCCAGCGATTTGTTTCCAACCATAAATCTCACTGACGAGCAGGTCACGCACTTGGTTCACGGAAAGAGACTTGCTGATATTGGTGAGAAATCTGGCTTGATTGCGGGGCTTTCAGGCTCGGGAGATCTGGTGGCGGTTCTGGAGCCGATTGGTTCAGGCTTAAAATCAGTTGTGGTCTTTCTAGGAGAACAAAAATGATTGAAGTGCTTTATTTATCTCAGCTCTGGTTTGCTGTAGCTGCCGGTTTGTTCTGCCTGGGCCTAGGTCTTCTTGGAAAACTCCCTAGTCTTTGGAGCGTTGGATCCCTGGGTGTAATTCTCTTGGGACTGGTTGTCCAGTTCATTTACACAACGATTGCTGTTGTCGGGGGAGCCGAGGCTGCCGTTGACACCGTGGAATTCTATGCCTACTTGCTGGTCGCGATCATGGTTCCCGTTGGTGCCGGGTTTTGGGCTCTGGTTGAAAGAAATCGCTGGTCGACAGTGATTCTCGGGGTGGCCGCACTAACCGTTGCAGTCATGCTGGTTCGCATGAATCAAATCTGGACTGGCAGCTACTAACAACCGATATAAGAAAGCACGGCATACAACAAAATGACTGAAGCACCAGCTTCTAACCCCAAGCGCTCTCTTGGCGTTGGCCGACTTCTAATTGTCTTTTATGCAGTGTTCGCCGTTTCATCTACTGCCAGAGCCAGCTTCCAGATACTCACTAAATTCGAACAGGCTCCGATGGCCTACTCGCTTTCGTTATTGAGTGCGTTGGTCTACATTTTGGCGACGATCTCACTAGCTAAAGCCGGTAAACGTTGGAAGCAAGTTGCACTCGCTTCAGTGGTTTTCGAACTCGCTGGTGTGCTCTCGGTCGGGGCTCTATCTTTTGTCGCGCCAGAGCTGTTTGCTCACCCGAGCGTTTGGTCTGGTTTTGGTTCTGGCTATGGATACATCCCGCTGGTGTTGCCAATACTTGGATTGCTCTGGATCAGAAAAACTCAGAGGGAGATATAGGTTGCAGATCCTAACTTCGCTCTCTTCGATACCAAAAGAACTTGGCCCATCCGCCATTACGATCGGCAAGTTTGATTGCATTCACTTAGGCCACCAAGCCTTATTCGCTGAAGTGGTTGATGCTGCTGCAAACAGGAATTTGATACCAACCGTTGTCACATTTGATCGTCATCCAGACCATCTGCTTCGACCTGAACGTGCGAAGCTGCCGATTCTGGGCCCCGGTCAAAAAGCAAATCTGATTTCTGGGTTTGGTGTCTCGACCATGCTGCAACTTGAGTTCAACCAAGAACTGGCAGATCTAACCCCCGAGCAATTCGTGAAACAGATTCTTGTTGATGGGTTAAACGCCAAACTTGTTCTGGTTGGCGAAGGGTTTAGATTTGGCAATCAAGGTTCTGGAAACTTTGAGTCACTAAAGTCCCTTGGAGACCAATACGGTTTTGAGGTTATTGAGCTCAAGCGAGTGCATGTCGATGGTGAAGTGGTTTCAACTACCTTGGTCCGGGAGCTACTTGATGAAGGAAACGTCAAGCTAGTGAACAAAATGCTAGGACGGGTGCATGAAGTTAGCGGAATGGTTGAGCACGGTCTCAAAATTGGACGCAAGATTGGTTTTCCAACCGCTAACATCGCGCGGGATGCCGAAGGCTACCTTCCTCTCGACGGCGTTTATGCAGGCTGGCTGATTTCTGAGGGAATCAGATACCCGGCCGCGCACTCGGTGGGAATAAACGAGACTTTTCAAGCTGTCCCAAGGCTTGTGGAATCTCACGTCTTGGATGAGACCGAGCTGAATTTATACGACAAAGTTGTTTCGTTAGAGTTTGTAGACTTTGTGCGACCCGCCGCCAAGTTTGATGGGGTTGAGGCACTTGTTAAGCAAATCAATCTAGATTTAGACGTAGTTAGAAACCAGTTAGGACTGTAAATGAAAATCACCTTTGTTGATGCCGTTAAGTCGGCCTTTGTGAACTTTAGAAAGTTCAAAGGCACCGCAACCAGGCGCGAGTACTGGTTCTACATTCTGGCCACGGTGTTGATTGGCATCGTGCTTTCTACGATCGAGTCCATCATCTGGCCGCCAATCGAAACCGATGACTTGATTGAGGCAATAAATCAACCGACTCCACTTTCGAGCATCGCTGCACTAATTCTCTTAATTCCAACCCTTTCCGTCACATCACGAAGAATCCAGGACTCGGGCTGGTCAGGAAAATGGCTGTTTTTGTACCTTCTTCCGATTGTTCCCCTGTTGATGGGAATCATAGGAGTGGTTGGCTACTTGCAATCCACCGCAGCTCCTGAGATAGAGGTGCTTGCTACCTCGGTTGCCTACTTCGTGCCCACTCTTCTAATTGCTTTCGCCGTTCAGGTATTTTTGTTGATTTTGTGCCTTCTTCCTTCCAAATCCCGCGAACAGGGCAATAAGTACGCACCGGAGGCCTAATTCAGGGCTGGCGCTATAGACCGAGGCTGGGGTAAGCTTTCAAAGTTGCCGTGTATCGGCCGCGGATCCACAGAGCAAAAGACAAAAGGTTTTTTGCGCCGCGCAGCGAATCGAAGGAAATAAAAGTGTCACTAGAAGCAAAAGTAAAAAACGACATCATCGCTCAGTACGCAACTCACCCAGGTGACACCGGTTCTCCTGAGGTTCAGATTGCAGTTTTGTCTCAGCGCATCAAGGATCTAACCGAGCACCTAAAGGAGCACAAGCACGATCACCACTCTCGTCGTGGTCTATTGCTTATGGTTGGTCAGCGTCGTCGTCTGCTCGGATACCTCCAGAAGGTAGACATCAACCGCTACCGTGCTCTTATTGAGCGCCTCGGCATCCGCCGCTAAAGCAAAAATCACCTTATTCGCCTAGTTTCCTAGGCTTATTTGCCTTACCCTGTTAGGCTCATTACTGAGCGATGAGGATAGGTTTGCTGGTCCTCGGTGGTGGATCTTGGGAATTTCCCCAAGCTTTTCTACTGACGACCAGGCAGCTGCTAAGTCTTAGCGGCAAAAAATCTCTCGCCTCATCCTCGCACTTGCGCGTTTTTCTCAACAGTTGAGTAAAAAACGAACGCGCTTATAAACAAAGAGGAGGGACCATGGAAGGTCCAGAAATTAAATCAGCCGAAGCAGTAATTGACAACGGCAAGTACGGAAAGCGAACCATTCGCTTCGAAGCAGGACGCCTAGCGCAGCAAGCGCAGGGTTCGGCAGCTGTCTATCTAGATGGCGAAACAATGCTGTTTTCGGCAACAAGCGCGAGCAAGCAGCCAAAAGACCAGTTCGACTTCTTCCCGTTGACTATCGACGTAGAGGAAAGAATG
>CAZKQH010000045.1:8397-9686 GCA_964554845.1 uncultured Rhodoluna sp.
TCGTCCATCGACTGAGGCCATCTTGGCCTGTCGTCTAATTGACCGTCCACTTCGCCCATCATTCGTTGATGGACTAAGAAACGAAATTCAGGTTGTTGTGACCGTTATGGCTATCGAGCCTGACGAGCTATACGACGTTCTAGCAATCAACGCGGCTTCTATGTCGACTCAGATTGCTGGATTGCCATTTTCCGGTCCAATAGGTGGAGTGCGTGTTGCACTAATCGACGGCCAGTGGGTTGCATTCCCTAAGTACTCTCAGCTGGAGCGAGCAGTGTTCAACATGGTTGTTGCCGGCCGTCTAATCGTTGAAAACGGTAAAGAAGACATCGCAATCATGATGGTTGAAGCCGAAGCTTCTGAGAACGCTTGGGATCTAATCAAGAACGAGGGTGCAACCGCTCCAAACGAAGAGGTTGTGTCTCAAGGTCTTGAAGCATCCAAGCCATTCATCAAGGAATTGATTTTGGCTCAGCAGAAACTTGCTGCTGTTGCATCGCGCGAAAGTGGCGAGTACCCGGTTTTCTTGCCTTACACCGATGAGTTCTACGCAATCGTCGAGAAGGAAACTGAAACTGAGCTTGCTCGCATTTACCAGGTGGCGGACAAGCAGTCTCGTCAGGACCAGGACGACGCCTACAAGGCACAGGTCAAAGAAAAGATGGCAGCCACCGTTTCTGAAGAAGAGATGGCTATGTTTAGCGCCGCTTACAAGTCTGTGACCAAGAAGGTTATGCGTCGTCGTGTTCTTGAAGAAGGAATCCGTATCGATGGCCGTGGACTGCGCGACATTCGTCAGGTGGATGCTGAAGTATCAGTTATCCCACGCGTTCACGGTTCTGCAATCTTCCAGCGTGGAGAAACCCAGATCCTTGGTGTCACCACACTGAACATGTTGAAGATGGAGCAGCAGATTGACTCACTTTCACCAGTGACCAAAAAGCGCTACATGCACAACTACAACTTCCCGCCTTACTCAACCGGTGAAACCGGTCGAGTTGGAACTCCAAAGCGCCGCGAAATCGGTCACGGAGCTCTAGCTGAGCGTGCACTTGTTCCAGTGCTACCTGCAAGAGATGAATTCCCATATGCAATCCGTCAGGTATCCGAAGCCCTTGGCTCAAACGGTTCAACCTCGATGGGTTCTGTTTGTGCGTCAACTTTGGCGATGCTAAACGCCGGTGTGCCACTTCGTGCACCAGTTGCAGGTATTGCCATGGGTCTTATCTCCGACGAGGTTGATGGAAAAACTCGCTACGCGGCGCTAACTGACATCCTTGGTGCAGAAG
>CAZKQH010000046.1:0-9616 GCA_964554845.1 uncultured Rhodoluna sp.
TTATATGAAGATCTGCGGTGAGATTGAATCCACAAAGAGCGTCGGCGAGCTCTACGCACCAGTTGATGGCGAAATCGTTGAGGTCAACGATGTAGTTTCTGGAAACCCAGAGCTTGTAAACCATGACCCTTTCGGTGCTGGCTGGCTAATCAAGATCAGATTTACTGAACTACCCACCCTGCTTACTCACGAGGAATACGCAGCGCTAACCGGAGAGGGCTAAGTCAAAATTGCTTCCTGAGCACAAAGACTTCAAATACCGTCACATTGGCCCTACCTCTCAAGAGCAATCAGCCATGCTCAAAGAACTTGGCTACTCTTCCCTTGATCAACTCATGGCCACCGCGCTTCCTAAGGCAATTCAGTTCGAAGGTGAAGGAAAGCTTCCAGACCCTCTAACCGAACAAGAAACTTTGAACGCCCTTCGCGAGCACGCTAACAACAACAGAATTACTACCTCCCTTATCGGCCAGGGCTACTACGGAACCTTTACTCCAGGAGTAATCAAGCGAAACGTTCTAGAGAACCCGTCCTGGTACACCGCTTATACGCCTTACCAGCCTGAAATCTCCCAGGGTCGCCTCGAAGCAATCATCAATTTCCAAACCATGGTCAATGACCTAACCGGAATGAAAACAGCCAACGCTTCGATGCTTGATGAATCAACCGCAGCTGCAGAAGCCATGTTGCTTTCACGCAGGTCTTCAACCAACGAAAGCAATGTTTTCTACGTTGACTCCGACACCATGCCGCAGACCAAATCATTGCTTGAGCACAGAGCACAGCCAGTTGGAATCACAATCGCCTACTTCGACGCAGCAAAGGGTGCAGCCGAATTAGCCGGCGAATACTTTGGTGTGATGGTGCAGTATCCAGGATCATCCGGAAGATTGACACAGCTAAAGCCAATCTTCGACGCAGCACACACTGTGAATGCCATGGCGGTAGCCGTAGCTGATCTGCTAGCTCTTTGCTTGATAGCTCCTCCAGGAGAGGCTGGGGCTGACATCGTTGTTGGAACTACCCAGCGCTTTGGCGTACCGATGGGTTTCGGTGGTCCCCACGCCGGCTACCTTGCCGTTCGAGAAGATCTAGAAAGATCTATGCCTGGAAGATTAGTTGGAGTATCTCTTGATGCTGATGGAGCTCCTGCTTACCGATTGACTCTTCAAACCAGAGAACAACACATCAGGCGCGAGCGAGCAACATCCAACATTTGTACCGCACAGGTCCTTCTTGCCGTGATGGCCGGAATGTTTGCGGTCTATCACGGACCAAAGGGCTTGCGCTCAATTGCTCTAGAAGTTCACCAGAAAGCTCACGCACTGGCGGATGCTCTGCGGGCAGCTGGACTTTCGATTTCCGAAACTGACTTCTTTGACACTTTCCAGGTCACCGGCGTCGACGCAAAAGCTATTTTTGAAAAGGGTAGGCAGCAGAATCTGACAATGCGGATTGTTGATCAGACAACAATCGGGATTGCTATCGATGAAACCATCAGTCCAGAAACCCTTAGCCAAATCTCAGAGGTCTTTGGTGCCAAGAAGGTTTCCTTCGGCTACCGATCATCTGGCCTGCTTAGAGTGGCAGGGCTTGAGAGAAAGTCAGAGTATTTGACTCACCAGGTCTTTAACTCTCACCATTCCGAAACTGCGATGCTTCGCTACCTAAAGCGCTTATCAGATTTTGATTACGCTCTAGATCGCGGAATGATTCCACTGGGCTCGTGCACCATGAAGCTCAACTCCACCACCGAAATGGAAGCTGTCACCTGGCCTGAGTTTTCGAACCTTCACCCGTTCTCCCCCAAGGAAGACATCCAGGGCTACCTATCGCTGATTTCTGAACTTGAAGGCTGGCTCTGCGATGTGACCGGCTATGACGCAATTTCTCTTCAGCCAAATGCTGGAAGCCAAGGAGAGCTAGCGGGCCTTATGGCTATTCGCGGCTACCACCTATCGCGCGGTGATTCGCAACGAGAGATTTGCCTCATTCCATCGTCCGCCCACGGAACCAACGCAGCATCAGCTGTGCTTGCCGGTATGAAGGTTGTTGTTGTTGCCTGCGACGAGCTTGGCAACGTGGACCTTGAAGATATCAAGACCAAAATCAGTGAAGCCGGTGACAAGCTCTCGGCTCTTATGGTCACCTACCCTTCGACTCACGGAGTTTACGAAGAAGCAATTGCTGACATATGTGAAATGGTTCACCAGGCCGGTGGTCAGGTTTACATCGACGGAGCCAACACCAACGCTGTTGTTGGATATGCCAAGTTTGGACTTCTGGGTGGAGACGTGTCACACCTGAACCTGCACAAGACTTTCTGCATCCCTCACGGCGGCGGTGGTCCTGGTGTTGGTCCAGTTGCTGCAAGATCTCACCTTGCCCCATTCCTACCTGGCCACTCACTTGCTCAAATTGAGCTTCCAAACTTTGGACCTATATCTGGAGCTCCGTTTGGTTCGGCCTCGATTCTGCCAATTTCTTGGGCCTACATTCGCATGATGGGCAACCAGAGCCTGCGGGATGCAACCTCGGTTGCAGTGCTATCAGCCAACTACATCGCAATGAAACTAAAGGATCACTTCCCGCTTCTGTATACAGGCAACGAAGGACTAATTGCCCACGAGTGCATTATCGATATTCGAGGCATGACCAAGGACACCGGAGTCTCAGTTGATGACATTGCCAAGCGTCTGATTGACTATGGCTTCCACGCCCCAACTATGAGCTTCCCGGTTTCTGGAACGCTAATGATTGAACCAACCGAATCTGAGCCAAAGGTTGAACTTGACCGATTTATCTCGGCGATGATTTCCATCAAGGGCGAAATCAACCAGCTCGGAAACGGTGAATGGAGTGCCGAAGATAACCCACTCAGACAAGCTCCACACACCGCGAGAATGTTGGCTGAGGACTGGGACCACCCATACTCAAGAAAGCTTGCGGTTTTCCCGGTTGCCGGTCAACACCAAGGCAAGTTCTGGCCGAAGGTGAGGCGTGTGGATTCAGTGCACGGCGATCGAAACCTGGTTTGCTCTTGCCCACCAATTGAGGCTTTCGCTTAAGTCTTTTTTAGCGCTTTTTCGCAAACATCAGATTTACTAGACCAAGAGCTATCGCTGCGCCAACTATCTGGAACGCAATAAACCCAAGCACGCTTTCAGGGGCGATGCCGGCAAAGGTGTCGCTAAAGATTCGTCCGATGGTCACCGCAGGGTTTGCAAACGAAGTTGAAGAAGTAAAGAAGTAAGCAGCCCCAATAACGCCGGGCACTGCCAGGGCAATTAGATTAGCTCGGTCAGTTCTAAGCAGTGACAAGATCACAAACAGCAGCAAGGTTGTGGCCATAACCTCGCCGATTGCCGTTCCACCATTGAATCTCGCAGTGGTTGAGATCTGAAAGATGGCCTGGCCAAACATGGCGTTGGCAATAATCGCGCCGTAGATCCCACCGAGGACTTGAGAAAGCACATACGGAAGAATCTGCTTGGTTGGGAACTGCTTGCTAAGGGCCAATGCAATGGTCACCAGTGGGTTGAAGTGTGCGCCGGAAACCGGACCCAAAGTGAGGATTAAGATCGCTAAGACAAAGATTGTTGAGAGCCCGTTAACCAATAGGGCAATAAGTGTGTCATCGGAGAGGTTGGTGCCCATGATGCCAGAGCCGACAACAGTTGCCACCAGAACAGTGGTGCCGAAATATTCACTAAGCAGTGCTCGGTAGTTCAATTCAATTACTCCTCGAAGCTGACCCCAGTTTGATTCAGTCTAGGAGCGTTAAGGTAAGGAAATTGGTTGAAGGGGCTGGAAACTAAGTGAACTTTCGAAGAATATGGCCTAAAGCGAAAAAGTTAGGGCTAACTAACTAGCTGCTCGGCCAACAGTTCTTTGACCCTTGGAACAACCTTGGTTCCAAGTAGCTCAATGGACTTCATTAGCTTGGAATGAGGCATTGGTCCAGTTGAGTACTTCAGGTCGAATCTTTGAGCGCCAACAGCCTTGATCGCGTAGGCCATCTTCTGTGCCACGGTCTCAGGAGAACCGACATACAGGCTGCCGTTTTGAACCTCATCCAGATAGTGACCCTTTGTCATTGGACCCCAGCCGCGCTCTTGACCGATTCGACCAAAACTTGCCTGGTAACTTGGCCATAGTTCTTCGATGGCCTGCTCGTCAGTTTCTGCGATGTGCCCTGGGGAGTGAATGGAGATCGGTCTAAGAGCGTGACCGAATTTTTCCATCGAATCGCGATACAACTTTGCAAATGGTGCAAATCTTGCCGGATCGCCACCGATGATTGCAAGTGCTAGTGCAGCATCCAATTTTGCGGCGCGAATAACTGACTCTGGGGAACCTCCCACTCCCACGCGAAGAGGAATGCGTCCTGATTCAGTTTTTGGGTAAACCTCTTGGTTGACAAGCGGAGCGCGAACGGTTCCAGACCAGGTCACTGGCTTTTCCTTTAGTAGTTCAACTAGCAGTTCAAGCTTCTGCTCGAATAGATCTCCGTAGTCTGAAAGTTCATATCCAAAAAGTGGAAATGACTCAATGAATGATCCACGGCCGGCGGTGATTTCAGCTCGCCCATTTGACAATGCATCCACCGTTGCAAAAGCTTGGTAAACCCTTACCGGATCCTCTGATGATAGAACTGTCACGCCGGACCCAAGTTTGATTCGCTTGGTTTGAGTTGCAATTCCGGCCAGCACGGTGTCAGGGGAAGTTACCGCAAAGTCATCTCTGTGGTGCTCGCCAATGTCAAAGCTGTCGAGCCCGACCTGCTCGGCTTGAACGGCCTCGGTCACTACGTTTCGAAGCACCTGCCCAGCAGTTTCTGGGGTGCCGTCGTCTTTTAGGGTCATATCCCCAAAGGTGTCTAAACCAAACTTGATTTCCATCAGCTTCACTTTCTATAAGCCTTATTACTTTTGACTATCTAGAGCCAACACTCAGAGCAGGCAGTTTGTTCCCGAACTACCTTGTGAGAATGCTCCACACCACCTGAATTGCCTTCATGGTGTCTGCTGGGGTTTCTTCCTGGGCTAAGTGTCCAGACTGAGGAATCACGAACAGGACCGAATCCTTGATCATGCTTGCGAGCGCTTCAGTATCAGCGGTTGCAACTACGGTGTCGGTATCTCCGGTTATCAAAAGCGTTGGGACTGTGATTTCATCTAGGCGGTCCTTAATATCAAAGACTCTAGGG
Organism: uncultured Rhodoluna sp.; assembly: GCA_964554845.1. Taxonomy (GTDB): domain Bacteria; phylum Actinomycetota; class Actinomycetes; order Actinomycetales; family Microbacteriaceae; genus Rhodoluna. The sequence goes on from CAZKQH010000046.1 coordinate 5,210, forward strand.
GCTCGGTTGAATTCCCAAAAGCCTTCTTCCCAGCCGATTACATTGAGTGGTTCGCGGTAGCCTTCCTTGACCTCATCTGTGATTAACCCAGGGTTGTACCAAGATTCGTTTAGTAGATCCATGCCGCTGGAGGCAATTGATGAAACTAGCAGCGGGCCTAGGTGATCTAGTTGAGGGATGCTGTAAACCCAGTTGAACCAGCTCGGTGAACCACCGGTTGACAAAATGGCTGGCGAAATCAGAATCAATCCTTGAATTGCGTCTTTGTTATCCACCACGTATTGAGCAGCAAGAGTTCCACCGGCAGAATGCCCGACCAAGATCACATCGCGCCCACTGGCAAACTCAGCGATGAGCTCATCAAGAATCAAATCTTGCCCCACGGATCCGTAAGGGTTCTCCCCTTCCCAGCTGGTCGGTCTTTCAGAAAGTCCGAAGCCTGGTCTGTCGTAGGCGATGACATCGCCAAGTTGACTAAGCGGTTCGGTCACTTCTCTGAACGAGAAGGTGTTGGCACCGAAGCCGTGCATTAGGAAAATAACTGGAGGATTGGAGCAATCCTTGCCCTCCTGGCAAACAAAATCAGTTTTTTCGTAGTAGATATCGATTCCTTGGGCACTTGCGAAGGTTGCTCCTTCGCCAGCTACCTCTTTATAGGTAGCAGTTCCTGTGGTCTGGACTGGTATCAAAAAGGGAACGACCAAGATCAGCGCCAGTAAAACCGCACCGATTATTGCGAGGATTCTTGAAATCTTCATGCCTCTAGCCTAAAGGGCAAGCTCGTAAGGCCCTTTGGGGCTGGCAACTAGCTGAGAGATTCAAGCTTTAGCCTTATGCGAGAAGGCTGTAAGTGGTTGGATTAGATGTTGTAAAAAAATCCGCACTTCTTATTTAGGGGACATCCTTGTTCAGATTAGCAACCGCCTCACTTGCCAACCGTTCCGTTGTCGGTCTATTGACCGTGCTGATTGTGGCCTCGGGACTACTGTCCCTAACCTCTTTGAAGCAGGAGCTGCTGCCCTCTTTTGAGGTGCCTCAGGCATCCATAGTCACGGCGTATCCCGGCGCATCCCCTGAAATTGTCGATGCCCAGATTTCTTCACTTATCGAAGATGAGGTTCGAACCCTAAACAACCTAGTAACAGTTCGCTCCACCTCCAGTGCGAACCTTTCGGTTGTAAGAGTCGAGTTTGATTTTGGAACCACAACGGCAACCGTTGAAGAGGAGCTAAACCGGGTCGTTGCAAACCTGAAAGACTCTCTGCCTACCGATGTGAGCCCACGAGTAATCTCAGGTTCGTTTGATAGCGTCCCAATCATTGTTTTGTCGGTTGCCTCCACCACGGGAAATAACAACGAGCTTGCCGAAATCTTGGCAGATGTTGCAACACCGATTCTTTCTCAGGTTCCAGGCATCCAGGAGATCACCGTTGCCGGTGGCAAGAAAAAAGAAATCACCCTGGATCTAAAAGCCAAAGTATTGCGCGATAACGGTCTTTCTCAACAGTCCATAGTTGATGCGCTTCGCGCCAACGGTTTCATCATTCCAGCCGGCTCAATCACCGACACCCAAGGTGAGCTCCAAATCGAAATTGGAACCAATGTAAACTCCCTAGAAGATTTCAAAAAGCTTCCGTTGATTGCATCAAACACCCAGAACTCTCAGGCAGCTGCTCAAGCAGCAGCAGCGCAAGCGGCAGCGGCACAAGCTGCTGCAGCGGCTGCTGCCGCAGGGCAAGGTGCTCCAGGCATCCCAACTGCGCCGAGTATTCCAGCAGCACCTGCCGAGCCAGAGATTTTGACTATCGAAGATGTTGCGGTTGTCACCTACGACTACGAGCCAGTGACTTCAATTTCCCGCACCAACGGTTTGGACTCCCTTGGTATTCAGGTGACCAAAACTCAAGACGGTAACACTGTTGCTATCTCAAACGGTGTAGAGGCCAAAATTGAAGAACTCACCGAAAAACTTGGTGGCAACGTTGAAATCAGCACAGTCTTTGACCAGGGGCCATTTGTCGAAAAGCAGCTAGAGAACCTAACCATTGAAGGAACTCTGGGACTTACCTTTGCAATCTTGATCATTTTGGTTTTCTTGGGCTCGATCAGATCTACCCTGGTCACAGCTATCTCGATTCCGACTTCACTCCTGGTCACCTTTGCCGGCTTGCTAGTTTCTGATTACAGCTTGAACCTATTCACCCTTAGCGCACTAACCATTGCGGTTGGTCGAGTGGTGGATGACTCGATTGTGGTTATTGAGAACATCAATAGGCACCTGTCATACGGGGAAGAAAAGAAGAGCGCCATCATTCAGGCCGTGAAAGAAGTGGCTGGGGCTATTACCTCCGCCACCATCACAACTGTGGCCGTATTCTTGCCGGTTGCTCTAGTTGGCGGAGTAGTTGGAGAGCTCTTTAGACCATTTAGCCTGAGCTTCACAATCGCACTTCTAGCCTCATTGATTGTTTCTCTCACAATTGTTCCTGTACTTGCCTACTGGTTCCTAAAGGCTCCAAAAACTGAAGTTTCCCCGGAGCAGGTGTCCGAAACCCAGCTCGCTTCACAGATGGAGCAGGCACGTGAAGTAGAAGAATTGAAAGAAAAGAAGAGCTGGTTGCAGCGAGGCTACATCCCGATTCTAAAAACCACTCAGGCTCACCCAGTTATCACCTTGATCGCATCGGCTGCCGTGTTGGGCTTTACCTTCTCGCTTGTGCCTCAACTAAAGACCGACTTCATCGGTGATTTCGGAGGAGACACTTTCTCGGTTCGTCAGGAACTTCCAGCTGGAAGCACTTTTGAACAGCGTGATGAGGCATCAAGTGTTGTTGAATCACTAATCCTCGAACAAGACGGAGTTGAAACAGTTTTGGCAACCTTCGGTGGCCGCGCTGATGGCCGAGTCAACTTTGGTGGAAACGCCAATGCCACAACCATTCAGGTATCACTCGCCAAGGATGCCGATGGTGATGCCATCAAGGATGCCGTTCAAAAAGGCATTGATGCGCGATCTGACATCGGCGAGACAACAATCTCAGCCGGTGGGGGTCCAGGTGTTGGCGGTTCTGGAACAATCGACATCAAGATTTCAGGAACCAACGACGAGGCGCTTTTTGCAGCAGTTGAGAAAGTTCGAAGCGGAATGATCGCAGTTGAAAACCTTTCCGAAATAACCTCTTCTCTTTCAGAACAGCAGAGGACTCTGAAGATTACCGTTGACCGAGTCAAGGCGGCCGAGTATGGGCTGACCGAAATTCAAGTATCGGGATTGGTTTCTTCAACTCTTCGTCCGTCATCAATTGGTGATGTCAACATTGAGAACGAGTCAACTCCGATCTTCCTAGTCCAGGAGGACACTCCTGCCACGCTAGAAGAGATCAAAGAAATCCAGATTCCAACTCGTAGCGGGGTTATCGAACTTCAAGAAATTGCTGACATCAGCGAGGTTCAGGCACCGGTTTCTATCACAAGTGAAAAAGGCGAGCGGGTAGCAACAGTTGCCCTAACTCCAGACACTGATGACTTGGGTGCTGTCACCAGAGACGTCACAGCCAAGCTTGCCGAGATTGAACTTCCAGTAGGTGCCACCGCAACAATTGGTGGAGTTTCGGCTGAGCAGACCGAGAGCTTCCAGCAGTTGGGCCTTGCCCTGCTGGCTGCCGTAGCCATCGTTTACCTAGTTATGGTTGCGACTTTCTCTAGCTTGATTCAACCTCTAATCTTGCTGATCTCAATTCCGTTTGCTGCAACTGGTGCCCTCGGCCTTCTGTTGATCACTGACACTCCACTTGGTGTTCCAGCATTGATTGGAATGTTGCTTTTGGTTGGTGTTGTGGTGACAAACGCAATTGTTTTGATCGACCTTATAAACCAATACCGCAAGCAAGGTAGAACCATTCAGCAATCAATCATGGATGGTTCCCGTCAGCGCCTCCGTCCAATTTTGATGACTGCTTTGGCAACCATCTTCGCCCTTTCGCCGTTGGCTTTTGGTATTACCGGCGGTGGATTCATTAGCCAGCCGCTTGCGATTGTTGTTATCGGTGGACTAGTTTCCTCGACCCTGTTGACTTTGGTGATTGTTCCAGTTCTTTACTGGTTGATCGAAGGACGCAAGGAGCGTAAAGCTCTCAAGGGGCCAAAGAAGCCAAGGGGTAAGGCAAGAAGACTTGCCGAAGCCGCCCGCTAAGCTTGCTTAGTTATGAAGTCCTCTGAGAACTTAGTCTGGATCGACTGCGAGATGACCGGTCTCGATGTCGAGAAAGACTGTTTGGTCGAGATTGCAGTGCTAGTCACCGACTCCGAATTAAACATTCTTGATGATGGACTTAGCGTGGTTATCAAGCCTCGGGAAGACTCACTTGCTGGAATGGGTGAATTTGTCACCAACATGCACAAAGAATC
>CAZKQH010000047.1:0-7728 GCA_964554845.1 uncultured Rhodoluna sp.
GCAACCTGATGTAACAAGTTGTAGGAACCGAGCCACCAATGCTGTGGTCTTGCCAGATCCTGGAGATCCAAAGACTGGCACAATTGCCGAAGCTGGAAGATCTCGAATTTTTTGCTGAAGGCTCGCCAGCTCAAGAGTCTTGACCGAGTCAAAGCGTGTCTTGAGCACAAATTGCAGGTCGGTCATTTACCCAAGATACTAAAGCCCTCTGACAGCTGGTTCGAAGTCTTCTGAAATGGCCGTAATCTAGTAGCAGAAAGGTTGGTCATGGACATCAGAATCGGTATCAAGCACTCATCTCGCGAGCTAAGTTTCGACACATCGGAGTCAGCGGCGGCGGTTGAGAAAAAGGTTGCTGAGGCAATCGAGTCCAGCTCAAAGCTAATCAACCTAACCGACTCAAAAGGTAATGTCTTTTTGGTACCAACCGAAGCACTTGCCTATTTAGAGATCGGTGCAGAGGAAACTAGAAGGGTCGGGTTTATCGCCTAATGGAATTTCTGTTTATTGTTTTTTACGCCGCAATTCTTGGGCTAGTTGCCCCTTACGTTCAAATCGGATCTGATCGCTACGGTTCATTAGTCCCTCCAGCCATTGGCCTAGCAAGTGGTTCAGTGCTTTGGATTTTGCTGACCTGGCTTGGCTTTAGTTATACCGACGGCTGGATTTGGTCGATTGTGATGTTGGGTATGCCGGTAGCTATGTTCTTTGGAGCAAAGGCGCTAGATAACCAGCGCAAGAAGATAGACGAGCAAGCTCTAGCTGCTACGCGGTAAGTCCGACCGCATCCATTCGCAGCGAGTGTGCTGCGATCATTTCGGTCACTAGCGGCTCAATTTTTGAGTAAGACTCGAGATTCACTTTCCGCTCCTGCTCGAGCGTCAACTTAGAGTTCTTATCAATTCCAGCAAGCTTGCGGTTATCAAATGCTGCCCTCACCTCTAGAAGAACATCTCCCATCAGACGTCTTCCCCAAAGCGCTAGGCGGGACTCGAGTTGTGGGTTTCCGGCCATGCCTTCAACCAAGACCTTCTTGGCAAATTTCTCAAAGGTCTTATCAGACAGGGCCTTTTCCACTGCTTCGCGCAATTCTTTGTTTAGTCCAGCTGCCAAGCGCCCATAGAAATCATCGAGTAATCCTGAAACCAGATAGATCTTGATAACCGACTCGTACCAGTCAATTCCGGCAGTCCTGGAATGAAAAGTGTCAACGCGCTCGGTGAAAGGATCCATTGAATCGGTGACATCAAAACCTAGACTGACAAGCTTTTTAGAAATAGTGCGGTATTTCTCAAAGCTCTTGGCAGCAGCTTCGGATAGCTCTGCTTTGTATTGAGTGGTTGGTGAGTACTTGAGCTCATTGGTGAGAATTTCAAAATTTGAAAGCAACAGATATGCCAATTGACCTAGGTAAACCTTAGGTTCTGGAGTGTATGGCTTGAGATTTACCTTGCCCTGGTTGCGACCTGATCGTTCTTCACGATCAGGTAATGCAAGCTTTCCAACCTTTTTGCGAAACGCCTTCAGCCACTCGAACATCCTTCAAGCATATAGGGCTTTACCAGGGGGCAAGTAGAGTAGGAAGAGCATATATAGGAGCATTTTGACTTTCAAAGATCTAGGTATCGACAGCGATATAACCGAGGCCCTAGAGGCCCGAGGAATTACCAGCCCATTTCCAATTCAGGAGCAGGCCATCCCGCTTGCCCTAACCGGACAAGACATCATCGGCCAGGCAAAAACCGGAACCGGAAAAACACTTGGCTTTGGTCTACCTCTTATTCAGAGCTTAGGTAAAGATCCATCGCACGGAGCAAAAGCATTAGTAGTTGTTCCAACCAGAGAACTTGCCATTCAGGTAGCAGAAGATCTCAAGCTTGCCTGCAGCAATCGCTCAACAACAGTGGCCGCAATCTATGGCGGTAAAGCCTACGAAGGACAAGTTGCTGAGATCGACGCGGGCGCGCAGATCATTGTTGGAACCCCAGGAAGACTTATCGATCTTTCCAAGCAGAAAAAGCTTGATCTAACCAGCATCCAGTTCATGGTGCTCGACGAAGCCGACGAGATGCTAGATCTAGGATTTCTGCCGGATGTTGAAAGGCTTTTTGCCTACACCCCGGAAAATCGCCAGACCATGTTGTTCTCGGCAACTATGCCAGGAGCCATTGTCTCTTTGGCTAGGAAGTACCAAAACAAGCCAGTGCATATCCGCGTCAACGATCCGGACGAAGGACTGACCAAGGCCGACATCAAGCAGTTTGTTTATCGCGCCCATTCGCTAGACAAAGACGAAGTAGTAGGACGCATCCTGCAGGCCGAAGGCCGCGGTAAGACCGTAATTTTCTGCCGTACCAAGCGCCAAGCTGCCAAGCTAGCCGATGAGTTAATTGACCGCGGATTTAATGCAAGTGCCCTGCACGGAGACATGTCACAAGAAGCTCGTGAAAAATCAATGATTGCTTTTAGAACCGGCAAGAAAGACATCCTGGTGGCAACTGAAGTTGCTGCTCGAGGAATTGACGTTGACGATGTGACCCACGTAATCAATTACTCGGTTCCCGAAGACGAGAAAGCTTACCTACACCGCGTTGGAAGAACTGGCCGTGCTGGAAAATTGGGGACTGCCGTCACATTCGTGGATTGGGAAGATCTTGCTCGCTGGACACATATCGACAAAGAGCTTTCCTTTGGTCAGCCCGACCCAATGGAAACTTACTCAAGCTCCGACCACTTATTTGCCGATCTGAGCATCCCAGCTGGAACCAAGGGAAGAATCAAGGCTTCAACCAGAGTCGAGGGCGCCAAACCAACCGGTGACCGCGGTGGTAGACCCGGACAAAAGCGCTCCGCTCCAAGAAGCGGATCAGCAAGACCAAAGTCAGACTCTAAGGAAAGCAAGCAAGTGTCCCGATCAGAAACTAAATCAGAACCTCGTCCGCCAAGGAGTTCAAAAACTAGAAACCGCACCCGCGGCGGACAAAGCTAAAGCAAAGGCTTAGTTCCAGTTCCAAGCTCAACAATTCGATCCAGCATTTCCTTAGAAGTAGTATTCTCGCCAAGTTGATTCGGCTTTCCGGATACTCCGTGATAATCGCTAGAGCCGGTAACAATCAAATCGTGCTTGGACGCTACTTCGTGCAGCCATTTTCTGGCAGTTTCTGGAACGTCCCTGTGATAAACCTCAACGCCTTGCAAACCGGTGGCAATCATTTCCTCGAAGTGATCAACTGGCAAATCCTCTGGATCAGTGTCAGGACCAACACCTTTCAATGGGTGTGCAATCACAGGTACTCCCCCGGCTTGCCTAATTAGTCCAATAGCCTCAAGGGTTGAAACGGTGGAATGTGAAACGTAGAAGGGTCCATCGGTAGCTAGGTAGTAATCAAAGGCGGCACTTCTATCTGCCACTAACCCCATGGTCACCAGAGTGTCAGCAATGGCGGGGCGACCTATGGTCGCACCTTTATCCAAGTGATCTAAAACCATTTCCCAAGTAATTGGAATCTGCTCGGCTAGTTTTTCAACTATTGCTCGACCCCTTGCCTCGCGGGTTGCAACTGTGTCGCCCAGGACAATCTCAAGTGCCTTGTGATCTGGGTCTGGAAGGTATGCCAGAAGGTGGACTGAAATACGAATTGTTCTGCCAAAGCGTTCAACGTCGGAAACAGATGTGACTTCAATGCCAGGAACGAATCCAAGCCCTAGCTCAAAAGCTTTACCTCGGGCTTCATCCCAACCTGAGACAGTATCGTGATCGGTTAAGGCAATTACATCAAGGCCAGCTTTTTTGGCATTGATCATCAAGTCGGTTGGGCTATCAAGCCCATCGGAGCGGGTTGAGTGGGTGTGTAGGTCGATCTTGACCATAAGTTATTGCTCATTTCTTGTTATTCCTAGACTACGCAAAACAAATTTCCCCGCGGGCAATGACACAATGGAGGGATGAATCAGGGCGAAAATCCAGACAAGAGTGCAACCAGATCTCGCACTCCCCACAGCAAAGAGTTCCTGGACTACATCTCTAGTGGCTGGGCCGACAAAGCCGCGACTAACATCGCAACCGATAAAGTAGCCCCCTTTGCCAAACAACGAAGGCAAGCTGTAGCTAAGGCCTTCCCAGGCAAGGTCTTAGTTATTGAAGCAGGGGCTCCAAAGACTAGATCTAACGACACCGAGTATCGCTACCGCCCGCACGCAGCCTTTGCGCATCTAACTGGTTGGGGTTCCAGGACTGTTGCTGACTCAGTTCTTGTGATTGACACAAAGCAAAACAAAGACATCCTTTTTCTTAGGCCCACCGCAGGAAAAGGCTCCGATGAGTTCTTTGCTAACTCAGCGATTGGCGAATTTTGGGTTGGAGCAAGACCCACTCTTGAAGAGATTGCAAGCCTGCTGGATATCGAAACAAGAGATTTAGTTGAACTTGATGCCTACCTGCAAGGCTCAGACAATCTAGATCTTGAAAACCAAGAACTAGCGCAGTTTGTCTCTGAGCTTCGCCTTGTCAAAGACTCATACGAAATAGAGCAGATGCGAATTGCCGTGGCCGCAAGCGTTTCTGGCTTTGAAGATATTGTGCGGGTGCTACCTAAATCCGTAGGTATTCCCAAAGGCGAGCGAGTAATCGAAACTGCTTTTTTTGCCAGAGCAAGGCTTGAAGGAAACGATCTTGGCTATGACACAATTGCCGCCGCAGGCAAAAATGCCTGCGTGCTGCATTGGATATCAAACGACGGAGAAGTAAAGCCAAATGAACTAGTCCTAGTTGATGCCGGCGTGGAGGTTGATTCGCTATACACCGCGGATATCACAAGAACTCTTCCAGTATCTGGCAAGTTCACTCAAGCACAAAAAGAGATATACCAGGCTGTTCTAGAGGCGGCCGATGCAGCCTTTGCTATTGCAAAGCCTGGAGTCAAGTTCCGCGAGGTCCACGCTGCAGCCATGAAGGTAATCGCTCAGAAAACTGCCGAGTGGGGAATTCTTCCGGTCAGCGCTGAGGAATCACTGGATGAGAACAAGCAGTTTCACCGCAGGTGGATGGTGCATGGCACCAGTCACCACCTAGGTATCGATGTGCACGACTGCGCTCAGGCAAGAAAAGAAATGTACTTAGACGCTGAGTTAGAAGAAGGCATGGTTTTCACAATCGAACCAGGTCTTTACTTCCACGAAGATGACCTGCTCGCGCCGAAGGAGTTCCGCGGCATCGGAATTCGCATTGAAGACGATGTGCTTGTAACCGCAAACGGGGTTGAGAACCTATCGCGGGCATTGCCTCGAGATCCGGACGAGATCGAAGCTTGGATGGCAAAACTCAGCTAGATTTTTTAGCTGGCTTAGCAGGCTTTGCTGCCGCTGCTGCCTTTTTGGCAAGCTGAAGCTGCTCTTTCGGAACAACAACCTCGTACTTTTTCGCGACCACCATTTGGCCTGATATAAAGCCACGACGGTTTTTGGTGAGACTAAATCGAATGACATTAAGAAGCATTCCAATTCCGGCTCCGATAACAACACCAGCGGCGACGTTAGTCAGTAGCAGGGCTTCTGTTCCAGTGCCGGTTGCTCCAAACACTAAACCAAAGAACATTCCAAGCCATGATCCAGTTAGGGCTCCGGAAAGTGCGACGCGGCCGTAGCCAAGTTTTCCTTTTATGGATTCAACGCTTTTTAGGTCGGTTCCAACGATTGAAACAAGTCTGGCAGGAAAGTCATTTTCAATCATCGACTCAACGTATGAAACGGCAAGCTTGTAATCGGCGAAAGTTGCCAAGGTTTGACCATTCGGGATGCTGCCACCGTTTTGCTTTGGACTCATGTATCCCATTCTCTCACGAAAGCTCGAGCCCTTAGAGTTAAGGGGTGCAAGATGCCATCCTCGAAGCCCTATCAAAGGTCATCGACCCTGAGCTGCGCATTCCCCTTACCGAATTGGACATGGTCGGGGCAATCTCGATTGCACCAGATGGCATCGCAGATGTTGAAATCAAACTAACCATTACTGGCTGCCCGGCGGCTCGAAGAATCGAATCAGAGTCAAAGCAGGCGGTAGAGCAGGTTCCAGGAATTACTTCAGCGAATATCACGCTCAGCGTTATGACCAAAGCCGAGCGCGATGCCCTCAAGTCTAAGCTTCGCGGAGGGAAACCACTGAAGCACAATCCGTTCGATAAAGAAACTCTGACAAACATCTTTCTAATTGGCTCCGGCAAAGGCGGTGTTGGTAAATCCACCATCACAGCCAACCTCGCAGTTTGTCTCGCAGCCCAAGGTCTTCGAGTTGGACTAATTGATGCCGACATCTATGGCTTTTCTATTCCTGGCCAGCTTGGCATCACCGACAAACCCACCAGAGTAGACGAGCTGATCCTGCCTCCGGTTGCATACGGTGTAAAAGTTATTTCGATTGGGATGTTTATTGAAGGCAACACCCCAGTAGCCTGGCGTGGGCCCATGCTGCACCGTGCGATCGAGCAGTTCTTATCCGATGTTTTCTGGGCAGATCTAGATATTCTGCTGGTGGATCTTCCTCCCGGAACTGGGGATATCGCAATCACACTGGGCCAACTTCTTCCAACTGCAAAGACGATTGTTGTGACCACCCCGCAAATTTCAGCCAGTGAAGTTGCCGAACGAAGCGGCGCAGTGGGTCTTCAAACCGGGCAAGCAATCTTCGGAGTAATCGAGAACATGAGTTATCTGGAAACCGGTGGCAACCGCATGGAACTATTCGGTTCCGGTGGCGGCCAGCTTGTTGCAAAGCACCTATCTGAACTCTCGGGCACGAAAGTTCCCCTCTTGGGTCAAATTCCAATTTCCATTCTGCTTCGAGAAGGCTCCGATACCGGTAATCCCCTACTTGGCCAAACGGGCAACGACTTAGCTGCAAAAGCCATTGAGCAAATCGCCCAAGTAATCGCTGGTGCCGGCCGAAACCTAGCTGGCAGAAGGCTTCCGCTTTCAACAAGCTAGCAATTGCTTCGTAGACTTGATTTCATGAGCGATTACAGCATCCCGACCCTTTTGGCCCACCTGCCTGAATCTTTAGATCAGGTTACGATTGTGAACCCGTCGACGGGTAAAAAAATCTATGACTTACCGCAGCTGAACGTTGCCCAAGTTGCAAAGGCAGTTGCCGACGCGAGATTAGCTCAACCGGCCTGGGCAAAAACTTCTGTCAAGGAAAGATCCCAGGCGCTATTTCGCCTGCACGATCTGATCTTGAAAAATCAAGACAACTTAATGGATTTGCTTCAGCTCGAAACTGGAAAGGCTCGGTCTCACGCCTTCGAAGAAATTGCTGGTTCTCTGGGCTCGGCTAGGTATTTCGCCAAGATTGCGCCTAAAACCCTAAAGACCCACAAGACCATCTCCGGTGTTCCGCTTCTGACTCAGTCCTACGTTATGTATGCACCGGTTGGGGTAGTTGGAGTTATCACGCCTTGGAACTACCCACTTGCTTTACAAATGCTTGACGTGTTGCCAGCAATTGTTGCCGGAAACACAGTTATCCAAAAAGCTGACAACCAAACAGCACTAGTTTCCCTATACGCTCGAAAACTCGCCGTAGAAGCAGGCATTCCTGAATCGGTTTGGACCATCGTGGTTGGCGATGGCGCAATTGTGGGAAACGCAATAACTGACTCGGTGGATTATGTTGCGTTTACCGGATCTACTAACACCGGAAGAATAGTAGCCGAGCGAGCAGCGAAGCGACTAATCGGA
>CAZKQH010000047.1:7738-8305 GCA_964554845.1 uncultured Rhodoluna sp.
ATTACCTTTCCGGGTACGACCAACACCGGTCGCCACGTTGCCGAGCGTGCTTCCAAGAGATTGATTGGATACTCCCTCGAACTGGGTGGCAAGAACCCGATGATTGTTTTGCCAGGAGCTAAGGTTGGCGATGCAGCTGAAAAGGCCATGGGCGCAGCTTTTGGAAACTCCGGTCAGCTTTGCGTTGCAATTGAGCGGGTCTATGTTCCAAATATCATGAAGTCCGCTTTTGAGAAAGAACTTGCGGAGCGAGTGACCTCAATGGCTATTGGCAAAAGCGGTGATTTCTCGATGGACATGGGTACCCTAACGGGAATCAACCAGCTAAATCGTGTTCAGGATTTCGTCTCTGACGCCGTCGGAAAAGGCGCCAAGGTTCTAGCCGGAGCGAAAGCACTTCCTGAATTTGGGCCTTACTACTACGCACCAACTGTTCTCACTGACATCACAGAGGAAATGCGCCTGGCTCGCCAGGAAGTATTTGGGCCGCTAATTGCCGTTATTGGCTACGACAACATCGATCAGGCAGTTGAGCTTGCTAACGACACCGAATACGGACTAAACGCC
>CAZKQH010000047.1:8315-9112 GCA_964554845.1 uncultured Rhodoluna sp.
GTTGCCGGACGAATCATGGCCGGATCTGTGAATGTGAACGAAGGCTTTAGGGCCTCGATGGCATCCCTTGACTCCCCAATGGGTGGAATGAAGCAGTCCGGAGTTGGAAGACGAAACGGCAAATACGGAATCCTGCGCTTTACCGAAGCTAGAACCGTTGGTGTTTCAACAGGATTTTTGAAGTTCCCATCCCGGGCAAAGCAATACAACGCTATGGCACCGCTGATGAACGCCTTGGCGAAAGTTATGAAGAAGCTCTAGGTCGCTTCTGAATCAAAGGGTGCCACTTCGCCCTTGGCAAGTTTTGGTTGAACCTGGGTCACCGGTCTAGTTAGTGCTGCAACCGGGTTTACTGGTTCAGTTTCACTAAGCGCCTCGCGGATGATTCTTCGAGGATCGTACTGACGAGGATCAAGCTGTTTCCAGTTAACCTCTTCCCCGATTTCCGTTTGCAGCTGACCCTTGGCACCCTCGGCCATGCGCTTTAGGGACTTGACGAATTTTGCCAACTGCTCGGCGTAGTGCGGGAGCTTGTCTGGACCCAGCACAAATACCGCTATCAACCCGAGGATTAATAGCTTTTCGCCAGAGATTCCAAACACCTCAACAGGTTACCTCTAAAGCTGCGGGGATTTTAGCCAGCTGGACAATAGGCTTTGTGCTTGAGGAGAGAACTAACCAATGGTTGACAAGATATCGAGCTGGAAATACACCGAAGACTTTGTCTCGGAGTCGCCAGCCATCATCGAGGCGAGAGCTCGCGCCGAGGAACTCGGCATTGAGTGCATAACCCCGAG
>CAZKQH010000048.1:0-9086 GCA_964554845.1 uncultured Rhodoluna sp.
TGGCAACGAACCCAAGCTTTCGCCAAGAAGACTTGAGCTAGAAACTCACCTGGGTTCAATTATTGGTGCGCCGGTTAGCGTTTCAGCTACCACCACAGATGGACTCGGTTTTTTAGGTAACAACGAGGGCCTCGCGGCTATCGCAACCAGTTTGGTTCGAAAGGTAGGCTTTAGCTCGTGACCCTGAAGCTTTTTGACTCCCGAAGCTCAGCACTTAGGGATTTCAAACCACTAAAAAACGGTGAAGTAGGAATCTATCTTTGCGGCGCAACTGTTCAGTCAGCCCCGCATCTAGGCCACCTTCGATCCGCTTTGGTTTATGACCAGCTTCGGCGCTGGCTAGTAGCTAGCGGTTACAAAGTCAGCTTGATTCGAAATGTCACAGACATCGATGACAAAGTTCTAGATAACGCAAAAGCCGAAGACCGACCTTGGTGGGAACTTGCCTTCAGGTATGAGCAGCTTTTTACTGAAAGCTATCGTCGGTTAGATATTTCAGCTCCTACCTACGAACCACGTGCCACAGCAAACATCACCGAGATGATTTCGCTAATTCAACTACTCATTGAAAAAGGCCATGCCTACCAAGTCGAAGGTTCTGCTGATGTTTTCTTCAGCGCAGCGAGCTGGAAAGAGTACGGCGAGCTAACGAACCAAAAGGCTGATGACCTGATTGATGATTCTGAGGCTCAAGCTCGCGGCAAAAAAGACCAAAGGGATTTTGCCCTGTGGAAATCACACAAGGAATCAGAGCCCAAGGACGCTGGTTGGAATTCACCGTTTGGTCTCGGAAGACCTGGCTGGCACATCGAGTGCTCTGCAATGAGCGTTAAGTACTTGGGCACCAAGTTTGATATTCACGGTGGGGGATTAGATCTTCGGTTCCCGCATCACGAAAATGAGCTGGCTCAGTCGCGAGCTGCAGGGCACGAATTTGCAAACTTCTGGCTCCACAACGGACTGGTAAATGTCAACGGTCAGAAGATGAGTAAGTCCCTCGGTAATTCAATTCTGGTGAGCGATGTGCTAAACGACTCCAATGCTCTAGCACTTCGCTATTACCTTGGTTCAGCACAGTATCGATCGGTGCTGGATTACAACGAAGGCGTACTTGCCGAAGCTGAATCTGCCCTCGAGCGAATTGGGACTTTCTTGGAGCGAGCCGCCCGCGCGCTGAGTGAAAAGGGCCTGCTTGCAAAACTGGAGCTCAATCCTGCGGCGTTTCCCGAGAAGTTCAGCTCTGCCATGAACGAAGACCTCAACATTCCAGCCGCTCTGGCGGTACTGCACGAGAGTGTTCGCGAAGGTAATGCCAGCCTCGATGACCAGCTGCCTCATCAGGCAGCTCGCAACTATGCTGAGGTGTTGGCCATGGTTGATGTCTTGAACATCAACCCCACGGCTAAGTTCTGGCAAGGTTCAGGCTCAACCGCCGCGATGAGTGCACTAGATGGCCTGGTTCGATCTCTAATTGAAGAGCGAAACGTTGCAAGAGACAGTAAAGATTTCAAAACATCTGATCGCATCCGCGATCAGCTAAAAGCAGTTGGTGTGATTCTTGAAGACTCGGCCGGCTCGACCCATTGGAGCCTAGGTGCCTAGCAAACCAACTCGACCAGGCGCCGCTAAGGGTAAAAAGGGACCAAACGTTGGTACCGGTGGCCACGGGCGCAAAAAACTCGAAGGCAAGGGCCCAACCCCTAAAGCCGAGGACCGTAAAGGCCACAAGGCTTTCCGTGCCAAAAAATCTGCAGACAAAAAAAGAGCGACCGGAGTAAGGGTTTCCCGCAAGGGTGAATTTGTTGCATCGGGACCAAAGACCGCAGGTGTCGCAGGCGCTGCTGCAAGAAAAGGACGGCGTATCACCAAGGCTTCTGAAAGCTTTGAAGTTCTATCGGGAAGAAACTCAGTGGTTGAAGCTTTGCGGGCAAAAGTTCCGGCTACTGCTTTGTACCTTGCATCGAGAATCGAAATGGATGATCGCGTCAAAGAGGCAATTACGTTGGCCAACTTGCGCAAGATTCCAATCAATGAAGTTACTCGTCCAGAAATTGATCGACTCACAGGATTTGATTCTGTTCATCAGGGGGTTGCACTTCAAGTGCCGCCCTACAATTACTCTCACCCGATGGAGTTACTGGATAAAGTCTTGGCTCGTGGATCCAAGCCATTGTTTGTCGCACTAGATGGCATTACTGACCCGCGAAACCTGGGAGCTATCATTCGCTCAGTTGCCGCTTTCGGTGGTCACGGCGTAATCCTCCCTCAGCGCCGCTCCACTGGAGTCACAGCAGCTGCATGGAAAACTTCAGCAGGAGCTGCAGCCAGGGTTCCGGTTGCATTAGCTGGCAACCTGAATGCAACCTTGAAGGAATTCAAAAAGCGCAAGTTGTTTGTGGTGGGACTTGATGGAGGCGGCGATGTTTCGCTTCCTAACTTCAATCTTTCAACCGAAGGCTTAGTTCTAGTGATTGGTTCGGAAGGCAAAGGCCTATCCAGACTAGTTCAGGAAAACTGTGACACTGTTTTGTCTATCCCGATTGCCAAGGAAACTGAATCCTTGAATGCTGGAATTGCGGCATCTGTGGCTTTGTACGAGATTTCAAAGTCCCGCCCGAAGCTTTAGACCTTATCTCGCCAGTCGCCTTCTTCGTCCTCGTCCACTTCAATATTTCCTGAAGGAATAGAGGTAGGCAGGGTTATAGCCTCAGTCATGGGGCCAATCAACGCCTCTTCGTCGCGGCGGTGGGCAAGCACATTCTCAACGTAGGAATTCACGGCGTCAGCTAACGGGACTCCTTTTTGCTGGTTCTCTGCCAGGGAAGCGCGATGCTCAAGCACCTGATGAAACACTTCGGCCGGCTCAAGCTTGCCTGAGTATTCGCGTGGGATAGCCTTCACAACCGGTTCAAAAACTTCACTGAGCCAGCGGTGCGCCATCACTTCTTCATCGGCTTCGGCATCGAATTTCACTTTGAAAGCATCTAGGTCATTCAGCAATCTTCTGGCTTGGTTTTCCTCCACGTCTAATCCGGTTAGGCGGATAAGTCTTCTTGCATGGTGACCTGCGTCGACAACCTTTGGCTGGATTTTTACGCTGCGCCCACTTTCTTCCGTTTTGATCATCAGCTCTTCAATGTCGAAACCTAGTTCGTTCAGTCTTTCAACGCGTTGGGTGATTCTCCAGCGCTCATCCTTACTGAAAACTTCAGCAGCAGTTAGTTCTACCCAGAGCTCTTGGTACTTTCTTACGATTCGCTCGCTAGTTGCGTTTGGATCAACGCCTGGCTTAGCTCGACCACTAGCAACTAAATCCATTAGCTCACCGGCAATGTTGACCCTTGCAATCTCCAAATCGTTTTCGCGCTGGCCGTTCGAGAGCCCCGAATCATAAAGCTGTCCGGTTTCGGCATCCACCAGATACGCAGCAAACGAACCTGCATCTCGTCTAAATAGTGTGTTGGAAAGCGACACATCGCCCCAGAAAAATCCTGCGATGTGAAGTCGCACCAGCAGCAGAGCCAATGCGTCCACAAGCCTTGTTGCTGTTTCTGGACGCAGACCCTGAGACCACATCGCACGATAGGGAAGCGAGAACTTGAGGTGCCTGGTGATTAGCACCGCAGGCAACTCGTTACCATTGTCATCTTTGCGGTTTTTAATGATTGCAAAGGGCTCCACGCACGGAACGTCCAGTTTCTGAAGACTCTTGAGCATTTCGTATTCGCGCACGGCAAGTTCAGGCAGGGTTTCTTTAATTGCAATCACGTAGCTACTCAGGTGCGCAAAACGAACGGTATGCCGCGAAAGGCCTTTAGGCAGTGCTGCGATGTTCTCTTCCGGCCACTGCTCTAAAGGCAATTGCCACGGCAAATCCAGCAAAGCCGAATCGAACTTGGATGCCTTTATATCTAATGCTTGGGCCATTGAGTTAGTTCAGGCGCTCTCCGGTTACAACATCAAATAGGTGCATGATGCCACCCTCAGGCTTTAGGAAGACGGTTTCTCCCTTGTGCGGGTGATCTCGACCATCGACTCGAGAAACAAGCTCGGCGTGAGCTCCATCAACAGTCGCCGATCCGTAAAGGAAGCCATCTGAGCCAAGCTCCTCAACTACGTCGACCTCAACAGAGATTCCCTCGCTCTTGGATACAGCAAGGTTTTCAGGCCTTACCCCCAGGGTCACAAGCTTGGCGCTGGTCTTTGCAAGTACTGAGCTGTCAATCTTGACTACGGTGTTTCCAAACTGAACTCCGCCATCGACGATTGGTAGTTGAAGTAGGTTCATGGCTGGTGAGCCAATAAATCCAGCAACAAATACGTTTTTTGGAGTTTCGTAGAGCTCTCTAGGGGTTGCTACCTGCTGAAGCACGCCGTCCTTCAATACCGCTACGCGATCACCCATGGTCATTGCCTCGACCTGGTCGTGGGTCACGTATACGGTTGTGACTCCAAGGCGACGCTGAAGCGAAGCAATCTGAGTACGAGTCTGAACTCTTAGCTTGGCATCTAAGTTCGATAGTGGCTCATCCATTAGGAACACCTGAGGCTTACGAACAATCGCGCGACCCATCGCAACACGCTGGCGCTGACCACCAGAAAGAGCCTTTGGCTTGCGGTTGAGGTATGGCTCAAGATCTAGAAGCTTGGCTGCATCTAGAACGCGCGCTGCGCGTTCCTCCTTATCAACACCGGCAATCTTGAGTGCGAAACCCATGTTCTCCGCAACGGTCATGTGTGGGTATAGCGCATAGTTTTGGAACACCATCGCGATGTCGCGATCTTTTGGTGGAACGTTGGTGACGTCGCGGTCGCCAATCAGAATCTGCCCACCGTTAACTTCTTCAAGTCCTGCGAGCATTCGCAAGGTAGTAGATTTTCCGCAACCGGATGGGCCAACCAAAACTAAGAATTCGCCGTCGGCGATTTCTAGATCAATTGCGTCTACCGCTGGTGTGGTGCCGCCCGGGTATGTTCGGGTGGCTTTCTGGAACTTAACTGATGCCATGATTTTCTCCTTCACCGGCAGGTACGTGCCGGACGATCCTTAGTGAATTCGCTCAACATAGGCATTGTTGAGTACTTCTATTATCCCACCGCTTTAGGCCCTAAACGCGGGGCCTTCAGGGGGGTCTAAAACCTGTTGTAAACTACCCAAATGACCTCAAACACCCCAAGACCAACCAGATCAGAGCAGCGCGAAGCTGCCCGCGCCAAAGCTAAGGCTCTCAGGGAGCAGCAGCAAAAGGGAGATAAGCGCAAGCGAGTTCTCATCCAGCTTGGAATTGCCATTTCGGTGATTGTGGCCGTTGGAGCCGTTGCGCTAACAATCTTTAACGCCAGCACTCAGTCAACCGCTGTTCCTACAAACGCAAGTTTCAATGATGGCGTCAAGGTCGGAACCGACCTGAAGGTCTTCACCGAAGATTTCACCCCAGCCCCAGCCCCAGGAGAAACTCCTGTGGAGATCATCATTTATGTTGACTACCAGTGCCCGATTTGTGCTGTGTTCGAGCTTCCAAACAGCGAGCAGATCAAGAACTGGGTTGCCTCCGGAATGGCAACGGTTGAGATGCACGCCCTTTCATTCCTCGATGGCCGTGGCTCACCGAACACTTTTTCCTCCAGAGCTGCAAACGCAGCCCTGTGTGTTTCGGAGCACTCACCCGATAACTTCTTCGAGTACAACACCAGGATCTTTAAGTCCCAGCCCACCGAAGGTGCCCCTGGACCCGAGAACCCAGAGCTGATTAGCTTTGCTGAGGAAGTCGGGGCCAGCAACATTGACCTGATTTCCAGTTGCATCAATGAGAAGGCTTTTGGAAACTGGATCAAAGATTCAACTGAACGAGCTCTAACCGAGCCGATTCCAGGCACTGACATTCAAGTCAGTGGAACCCCAACCGTTTTGGTCAACGGCGAACAGTACACCTGGGAGACTGGCGAAGAACTTGCCAGCGCCGCGCGCTTTGCTCAGTTTGTGCAGTTTGTCACTACCGGTGCCCAAGGCTAACCCTCAAATTGCTTAGAAGAGAATTCCTCGCGGCTACGGCCGCGGGGTTTTTCTTTCCCTCGGCAGCTAACGCTACCGGCGGTCCACTAATTGTTCCTGACCCAATCATTCGCGATCGGGTTGCTTCGCCACTTGGCCCGCTGGGTTTTCAGAGAACAGCACTCAAAGAAGGCAGGCGCATTCGCTTGCCTGAATCAGATGTCAAGCGAATTGCTTGGACCGTAGATGATGGAGCAAGTGCAGCAGGAGTTAGAGACTATTTGGACTTTGTTGAGAGATACGACTTACGGATGACATTTTTTATCAACTCTGTTTATCCCGCCTGGAAGAAAAATCGCGAACAGATCCAAGAACTGGTTGATGCTGGAAAGATTCAGCTAGCAAACCACACTCACTCGCACCCAAGCATGACAAGGCTTTCGACTGCTGGAATCAAGCAAGAGCTTAGAAAATGTGGCAGCTTCATCCAGGACAATTTTGGGGTTAGTGCGAAGCCCTACTACCGGCCTCCCTATGGACGGATTGATCAGAGAGTAATAAACGTTGCGAACGACATGGGATACACATCCCCGGTTATGTGGAGTGGTTCCCTTGGAGATAGCGCTACCCAGAGAAAGCGATATATCCTTCAGCTTGGAAACAAGTGGATAAGAGATCGCACGATTTTGCTAGATCACTTCAATGACCGAACTCCAAAGTACGTCTTCAAGGCTTTAGCCAAGCACCTAAAGCAAAGAGAGCTTATGACCGTGACTCTGGATGACGTTTACTACAGCTAGTTAACTTACTGACTTGCCTGCTTGGCCAGTTTTTAGCTTTTTGGATAGACTTTGGGGGTACCTGGAGGCTAGTTCTTCTAGGAACAGGCCGACCTGGCGCAATTGGTAGCGCACCGCACTTGTAATGCGGGGGTTAGGGGTTCAAGTCCCCTGGTCGGCCCCACTAAACCGAAATCAAAATCAAAGTCAGTATCGGCGCAACTATTAGCGCCGGCAACATATTCCCAACGGCAACCTGGCGGATCTGAAGCAGCCTCAGGCCAACGCCTAGCAGTAGAACCCCTCCGGTAGCAGTGAGAGCTGCAATTACCGGAGCGGACATAACCGATCCAACAGCGAAAGCCAAGACAGTCAGAAGACCCTGCCAAAGTCCAACCGGAATTGCCGAGAGTGCAACACCCCAACCAAGACTTGCTGCAAAAGCTAAAGATGCAAATCCGTCGAGGATTGATTTAGTGGCAAGCTGTTCGATACCTTGACCTAGGCCATCACTAAGGGCACCGAGGATTGCCAAGGGACCAATTGTGAAAACGAGCGATGCGTTTACAAATCCAGTTATGAACTTCTCTTTGGAGTCCTTGGATCCCTTGCCGGCAAAACGCTTTTGCAAAACCGTGCCGAATTTTTCAAGTCGCTGCTCGATTTTCAGAGCAGAACCAATGATTCCGCCAATCAGGATTGCCCCGATAACAATCAAAAGCGGAATGCCAGTTCCCACAGAAGCCACAAACTCAGCATCCAGTAGGGAGATAACGTTTAGGCCACCGAGCACTAAAACCACAAGACCGAGGCCGTCAGTGACGACTCTGGAAGTTTTTTCGCTTAGGCGATTGCCAACCAAAATTCCTGCGGCAGTTCCGATAAGTATCGCAAGCACGTTGATGATGGTGCCAAGCCCAATGATCACGTTTTCAGAACTACTTTCTTGAACTACTAGTTAGCTTGTTCAAAGGTAATGCTAACCGAGTTGATGCAGTAGCGATCTCCAGTTGGGGTTTGAGGTGCATCTTCGAAGACGTGACCCAAATGGGATCCGCAGGCGCGGCAGCGAACTTCAACTCGCTTCATTCCCAAAGTGTTGTCCTCCAGAAGCTCAACCGCATCGGTTGATTTTGGTTCATAAAAACTTGGCCAACCGCAATGGGAATCAAACTTAGTTTCTGACCGAAACAACTCAGACTGACAGCCGCGGCAGCGAAAAATCCCCATTCGCTTTTCATCCAACAGTGCCCCCGTATAAGCACGCTCAGTTCCAGCCTCGCGAAGGACGTGGTACTCAAACTCGGTCAATTCCTCGCGCCACTTGGAATCTGGCTTATCCATTGGGTAGTTCATATTGGGGCTACCTTTCTTGTGGTCTTGATGCCTAATATAAAGGGCCCCGACCTTTTTGAAATCTGAGAGCTGCTATGCCCAAGTCTTTCCAGGACGAATTCGATGCCGCAACTGGCGTTGGAGGAAAGCACCTTGCCCCGAAAAGGGCGCTTGATTACATAGTTTCCTTCCTAACCCTTACCTTTCTATCTGCTGCTTTGGCTGGCGGAGGCATCCTGGGCCTTCAGCTCTGGGATACCGGCGTAATCCTCTCTGGTCTAGTGGCCCAGGAAGATCGAGTGCCTCAGCTAGAGGTGGCCATTGTGGATGGAACCAATACCGGCAAGGCTCAAGCGATAGGCGATGAGCTCTTGGGTGAGGGCTGGAACATCGTTTCCGCGACCAGCTTGTCCGATCTGGACCCAGCCCTAGAACCGGCAGTTTCAACCCTTATTTTCCTGTCGAGCGAGGCCTACAGGGCAGATGCGGCGGGACTTTTGGCCACTTTCCCGGGTGCCGTCATAACCGTTTCGGACCAGTTTTTGGCACCCGTAACGGTGCTTATTGGCACCGATTACCTTGGCTAAATCAGCCAGTTGGCCTCAAAAAACTTCTTTACTATTGGGCCCTATTCAGGGATAGAGTAATAAATGGTCGTAGAAAAAGCCCTAGCCCCAAAAGCTGTTGGTTTAGAAATGCAATCCTGGATCCCCCGGTTTGGAAGCGACTGAGTTAGAAGGCCCAAGGGTTTTCGAAGCTGCATTCAAACACAAGGTAACAGGAGAAACACATGGCACAAGGAACCGTAAAGTGGTTCAACGCTGAGAAAGGCTTCGGCTTTATTACTCAGGACGGTGGAGCGGACGTATTCGTTCACTTCTCAGCTATCCAGGGCGATGGCTACAAGGAGCTCAAGGAGAACCAGCGCGTTGAGTTCGAAGTAAAGAACGGCGACAAGGGCCCTCAGGCCGACGCTGTAA
>CAZKQH010000049.1:0-8948 GCA_964554845.1 uncultured Rhodoluna sp.
TAAATCGCAGATCAGTGGGTACTTGGTCAGGAAGTAACGCGGTGATGTTAGAAATTCCTAGGTTCTTAGCGTTTACCTGGGTTAGCTCAACTGAACGGGTGTTTACATCCACCGCCCAGACTTTAGCGTTTGGGCGAAGCTTGCCCAGATTCAGAGCAATCGGACCCCAGCCACAGCCCAGATCCAGTAGGTTTCCAGAATCCGGGGCTAGATCCATTTGTTCTATAAGAACTTCGGTTCCAAAATCTAGCTGCGTAGGACTGAATGTTCCAGAGGCGGTAGTTACATCAACAAATTCACCGGCAACGGGGATCTTGATTGTTTTAGGTTTGAGGGGACTGCTGGGTTCCTGTGAAAAGTAGTGGTCCCCAGACATGAGGTCAATCTATCCCAATTCTAATTACTAGTGTTGAAGCATGGAGCAAGAGCCCGAGCGCGCATCGTCGATGATTGATCGAATCCTTCGTCGCGACGAGCGCGCGAAGCGATTTGGCGCAGCTGATAACTCCATTTTCGATGGCGACCAGCTTGAACTCGCTGAACGAGGTGCTCTCAAGCGTGTTGCAGGTTTATCAACCGAGCTGCAGGACATCACCGATGTTGAGTACCGCCAGCTAAGGCTAGAGAAGGTTGTTTTGATTGGAGTCTGGGGCAAGGGTACTTTGCAGGACGCCGAAAATTCCCTGCGTGAACTTGCAGCGCTAGCTGAAACCGCAGGTGCAGAAGTACTCGATGGTTTGCTACAGCGCAGGGATTTTCCTGATGCTACCAGTTACCTCGGAAAGGGAAAAGCTCAGGAGCTCAAAGCAGTGGTTGCGGCTTGTGGTGCAGACACCGTCATTGCTGACACTGAGCTTGCTCCAAGTCAGCGAAGAAATTTGGAAGATATTGTGAAAGTAAAAGTCGTTGATCGCACCGCAATCATCCTCGACATTTTTGCCCAGCATGCCAAATCCCGGGAGGGAAAAGCCCAGGTCGAACTCGCTCAGCTTGAATACCTACTTCCTCGACTTCGCGGTTGGGGTGAATCCATGTCTCGTCAGGCCGGTGGTCAAGTCGGTGGTGGAGTCGGTATCGGATCGCGTGGACCAGGTGAAACCAAGATCGAGCTTGATCGAAGACGCATCAACACTCGGATGGCAAAGCTTCGCAAGCAAATCAAGGAAATGGCGCCAGCTCGTGACACTAAGCGTTCGTCGAGAGCTAAGAATCAAGTGCCCTCGGTTGCTATAGCGGGGTACACCAACGCCGGAAAATCATCACTTTTGAACCGGATTACCAGCGCCGGAGTTCTGGTCGAGAACGCTTTGTTTGCGACTCTGGATCCCACGGTTAGAAGAACTGAAACATCCGACGGTAGGGAATACACACTGTCTGACACAGTTGGTTTCGTCAGGAATTTGCCTCACCAGTTGGTTGAGGCATTCCGCTCCACGATTGAAGAGATTTCCCACAGTGATTTGATCGTTCACGTGGTTGATGCTTCGCACCCAGATCCTGGGAGCCAGATACAAACCGTACGTGATGTCCTGACTGAGGTAGAAGCCACGGACATCCTAGAACTAGTTGTTTTCAACAAGTGTGACCTGATAGACGAGACTGAGAAACTCGCGCTTCGAGGAATGGAACCGGGCTGCCTTCTAGTATCTGCATCAACCGGAGAAGGTATTCCTGAACTACTTGAAAGAATTGAATTCTTACTTCCAAAGCCAGAACTTTTCGTGAAGGTGTTAGTTCCATACTCTCGAGGGGATCTAGTATCCAGAATTCATTCCGAAGGTAAAGTCGCCAAACTAGAGCATCGGGAAACTGGAACTTATGTAGAGACTCTTGTGAAGCCAGGGCTTGCTAGTGAGCTTGAGAGCTTTGCCCTAGATGCTTCTTAGGAGCGTGATCACCAAGAATCGGTTCGAAGCTAGAATTTCTCGGCAATAGCCAGGTGTGGCCATCTCGTTGTTTGAATGTTTTGACTGTCGCCTCTTCTTCAAGAAGGGCTGCAACTATATCGCCGTTCTCAGCTGTTTGCTGCTGTCTAACAACTACCCAGTCACCATCGCAAATGGCGGCATCAATCATTGATTCACCCACAACCTTTAGGAGGAAAAGGTCGCCTTTTCCAACCAGCTGTCTTGGCAATGGGAAAATCTCTTCAATGTTCTGCTCTGCGGTGATTGGTCCACCCGCTGCAATTCGACCAACCATTGGAACCATAGCCGCATCACCAATGGGTGTGATGTTTTCTACGTCCGCGCCTGGGTCAGCCTCTAGTCCCGCAACCTCGATAAGTACATCGATGGTGCGGGGACGCTTAGGGTCGCGGCTGATGTATCCGGCTAGCTCCAATTGGTTCAGCTGGTGCGTCACCGAAGAGGGGGAGGACAGGCCTACTTCGTCCCCGATTTCCCTCATACTCGGGGCATAGCCCTTGTCGAGCTTAGATCGTTGAATTGCCTGCAAAATGCGCTCCTGCATGGCGCTCAGGCTTGAAGCCCGGCGGGTCGGCTTTTTGGCGTCCATTTCACCCTTTCACGTAGGCCCTTTCGGGCTGTTATCGAAACTTTATTCTAAATTTGGCCCAATATCAAACACATTTTCGAAAGATTTGCCAAATTGTTGACAAAATGTCGGTGGTTCCTTGTAATCTTGTTCTAAGTAGAACACTTGTTCGAACAACTCAAGGAAAGGCTCCAAATGACCTCGATGACAGCTACAGAAGTCCAGTTCCACCCAATGAGTCCTAGGCGCCGCGCCAGGCTGGTCCGCACCCTCTTCGTTATTAGCGCGTCGGCCATGATTCTGGCCGGGATGGTGTTCAACCAGAGTGCCGTTGCCACCGACGAGAACGTAATTGGCTCCAATGCCTTCAACTACGTTTCAGTGATGCCCGGAGACACCCTTTGGGAACTTGCC
Source organism: uncultured Rhodoluna sp. (assembly GCA_964554845.1). GTDB lineage: Bacteria > Actinomycetota > Actinomycetes > Actinomycetales > Microbacteriaceae > Rhodoluna. The sequence continues at coordinate 2,911 of CAZKQH010000049.1, forward strand.
GAGACTTACTCTGATGGAAAATCCAAGCAGGACTGGATTGCGGAAGTGATTTTGCTGAACAACTTATCTAGCGCAACTCTTTCGACCGGAGACAAGCTAGCACTTCCTTAATCCCCGGCAGTTGCTTTTTTGCTAGCCACTAATCTTGAGTAATGGCTAGCCTAGAAGATCTCCCAATCCGCGATGACCTCCGCGGTAGAAAGCCGTACGGCGCCCCTCAGCTAAATGTTCCGGTTGCCTTAAATGTAAATGAAAACACCCACCGGATTCCAGAAGAGGTGGCAATTGACGTCGTAGCGGCCATAGCTGCCGCTCTAATTGACATAAATCGATATCCTGATCGAGAGTTTACGAATCTTCGTGCAGCGCTCGCAACATATCTTGGCGATGGTATGAAAGAGGAAAACCTTTGGGCAGCTAATGGCTCTAATGAAGTGCTGCTTCAAATCTTTCAGGCCTTCGGTGGGCCAAACCGCAAGGCCCTAGGATTCGGACCCACATACTCCATGTATTCCCTTCTGGCGCTTACGACTGGAACCCAATACGTTGATGCACCAAGAGGCCAAAAATTCGAACTTAGCTCCGAGTTAGTTGTCGAGGCAATTGCGAAACACCAGCCCTCGATTATTTTGCTTTGCTCACCTAACAACCCCACAGGTACCCCGCTTAGCCTTAGCGTTATTGAAGCGGCTTACGAAGCAACCGACGGGATCATCGTTGTTGACGAGGCCTATGCCGAATTTGGCAGCGGTGAGTCAGCAATTAGTCTTCTTGAAGGCCGACCTCGTCTTCTGATTAGCCGCACCATGAGCAAGGCATTTGCCTTTGCCGGAGCGCGCCTTGGCTACTTAGCCGCCGATTCCGCCGCCATAGACGCTCTTCGCTTGGTTCGATTGCCCTATCACCTCTCGGCTTTCACTCAGGCAGCTGCAACTGCAGCACTGAAGCACTCGGCACTGATGCTCAAAACTGTGGAAGACATTCGGTATCAAAGAGACCGCATGAGCCTGGAGCTAGCAGAGCTGGGGTTTGAAGTTTTTCGTTCCGAAGCCAACTTCTTACTTTTCAGTGGGCTGAAGGATTCTGCGAAGGCTTTTGAGCAACTTCTAGCGCAAGGGGTGCTGGTTCGAAACGTAGGAATCCCTCACACACTGCGGGTCACGGCGGGCACCGAGGCTGAGACCTCAAAGTTCTTGGCAGCTGCCCATAAATTGACCAAACTGTAGACTTGGGGGAAAGCCCAAGCAAATCAAAGGAGAGTGTCGTGAGTCGAATTGCCCAACTCGAAAGACGCACTAGCGAATCTTCAATCACGCTTTCTTTGAACCTGGACGGAACTGGCAGGTCAGATGTTTCCACAACTGTCCCATTTTTCGATCACTTGCTCACTGCTTTTTCTAAGCACTCATTGATTGACCTAGTTATTAGATCAACCGGCGACACCCACATCGATATTCACCACACGGTGGAAGACACAGCGATAGTTTTAGGCCAAGCAATCAAGCAAGCGCTGGGGGACAAATCGGGAATTTCTCGTTTTGGAGATGCCACCGTGCCTCTTGACGAAGCCTTGGCTCGAGCCGTTGTTGACGTTTCAGGAAGAGCATTCTTAGTGCACGATGGCGAACCTGCTGGGTTTGAGTTTCACCTAATCGGAGGCCACTTCACCGGTTCAATGATCAGGCACGTATTTGAGGCTATTGCTACAAACGCTGGTATTACCCTGCACGTGAACGTACTTGCTGGTCGCGATCCTCACCACATTGCGGAAGCTCAGTTCAAAGCCTTTGCCCGTGCTATGCGATTGGCTGTTGCTAAGGATTCTCGAGTTGAGGGCGTGCCCTCAACCAAGGGAGCTCTGTGAGCGCTCGCGTAGTCGTTCTTGACTATGGCATCGGAAATGTTCACTCGGCAGTAAAGGCCCTCGAATATGCGGGAGCAAAAGTTGAACTAACTTCCGACCCTTCTAAAGTGAACTCCGCCGATGGGCTTGTGGTTCCAGGAGTTGGAGCCTTTGCAGCTGTGATGAAGGCCCTAACAAAAGTCAACGCCGCAGAGCTAATCGATAAGCGTTTAGCTGGTGGCAAGCCGGTGCTTGGGATTTGCGTTGGTTTACAGGTGATGTTTGAAAAAGGCCTCGAACATGGGGTTGAGACTGAAGGGCTTGGTCAGTGGCCAGGGGTAGTTGCAAAATTGGAATCACCCAAGCTGCCGCACATGGGATGGAACAACGTAGCTGCGTCGGCTGATTCCAAGTTGTTTGAGGGATTGAAAGATGAGCTTTTCTACTTCGTTCACTCGTATGCAGCCAAGGAGTTCACTTTGCAGGTGGACCCGCCATTTATCGCTCCAGTTGTTAGTTTTGCCGAGTATGGCGAGAAATTCATAGCTGCAGTTGAGAACGGCCCACTGAGCGGCGTTCAGTTCCACCCAGAAAAATCAGGCGAAGCTGGGATTACGCTTTTAAGGAATTGGCTTGCAACGCTTTAGAAAGGCCTTGAAGTGTCGGATTACCTAGAACTTCTTCCAGCGGTTGATGTTGCCGATGGCAAAGCGGTTCGGCTTACTCAAGGTGAAGCGGGTTCTGAAACTGATTACGGATCTCCTCTTGAAGCAGCTCAAACCTGGATTGATGCGGGGGCGGAATGGATTCACCTAGTTGATCTAGATGCAGCTTTTGGTCGCGGTGACAACAGAAAAGTGATTCAGGAAGTTGTCGATGCCTGCGTTGGCATAAAGATTGAACTATCCGGAGGAATCCGCGACGATGCCTCACTCGAGGCGGCCCTATCGGCGGGCGCAACCAGGGTGAATCTTGGAACCGCCGCACTCGAAAATCCTCAGTGGACCGAGAAGGTAATCGCTCGATTCGGGGATCTGATCGCAGTTGGTTTAGACGTTCGAGGAACCACACTGGCTGCCAGAGGCTGGACAAAAGAAGGCGGCGAGCTTTTCGATGTTTTGGAAAGACTGGAGCAAGCCGGTTGCGCCAGATACGTCGTGACGGATGTCACAAAGGATGGAACCCTGAAGGGACCAAACATCGAGCTACTTCGTCAAGTAATTGCAAAAACAGACAAACCAGTTATTGCAAGTGGAGGGATTTCTACCCTCGAGGATATCTCTGCTCTAAGGCAACTTGTTCCTCTTGGTCTTGAAGGTGCAATTTTAGGAAAGGCGCTTTACGCCAAGCGCTTTAGCTTGGAGCAGGCTCTGGAGCTTGCGGGTAAGTGAACGAGAACATCAATCCTAATCGATTCACCGATTCTGCTGGAACACCCTGGGAAGGTCGAAACTTCGATCAAAACCCATTTGCAGACGATGACGGTACGGCCCCACCAAAATTAATCGAGGCAGTAGCCGCGTTTCGGGCTGGTGAAGTTGGCGCAGAAGTCGTTGTTGATCAGATTCGGGTTTCAAGACTTCTGGTCCCACTTCTTGCAAATCTTGGCGAGGCTGAAATTGGCGCACACGGACAGAAAGTTGATAAGAGTGCCGAGCTTTCAATAGTCACGGTGAAATCTCCCGATGATCAGGACTCTTTGGTTGTGTTTTCCTCCGTTGAAGCCATGAGTCGCTGGAACAAAGCGTCTAGGCCTGTTCCCACCGACGCTATTCGAATCGCGCTAGCTGCAGCGTCTCAGATGAGCACCCGAGTAGTGCTTGATCCAGGTAGCGATACTGAGTTTGTCGTGAGACGACCAGCTATTGCAAAAATTGCTCAGTCGCTACCTTGGCTACCACCCGAGCGCAACGAAGCAGTGCTAAAGGTGTTGCAGGATTCAGTTGCGGATGAGCCTTTAGTTTTGAATCTGGAGGCATCGACGGCAGATCCTCACTCCAGGCTTTTAGGGGCAGAGCTGCAGGTGTCGATTCAACTTGAGCCCAGGGCCGAGTCTGCTGTAGTTAGGGAGCTAATCGACCGTATAAGTAGTAACTGGTCTGAATCTGAAGCCTTTGCCTTGGCCGTTGATTCGGTCGCAATAAAGGTAAGAAGTTAGTTGACTGGACCGGTGTATTTCTCGCCGGGGCCTTGGCCAGGTGCGTCCTTTATGACGCTAGCTTCTCGGAAAGCAAGCTGAACCTGGCGAAGGGCATCGCGAAGCGGCCTAGCGTGGTGATCTCCTAGGTCTGGGGCTGCGGCCACAATCAACCCGGCCACAGCAGTTATCAGTTTTCGGGCTTCATCGAGGTCGCCTTTGCGTCCATCGGCAGCTAGTCCACACTGAACCGCAGCGACGCTGAGCAGGTCAACCGCGTAGCGGCCAATGACCTCAACGGCTGGCAAGTCCGAGATCTCGGTGATCTGGTCTTGAATTTTGTCGTATTCAGACAACTATTCTCCTTTGGTGGCTTTGATGCTAGGCTATCCCATGGCTCCGAGGTCTAATGGCCTCGGTCAGAAGTGGATTGGTTTCCCACCCGCGTCCACCGATTTATAAGGTTGCCGGGTAAAGCTTTTTTCGCATCTGCATTTCCCTGTGCGCTTTTGGCGTCCTTGGTGTGGCCAAAGGCACATCGATAAGGAGAACCAGATCAGCGATCCCCGCATCAATGACCGCATCCGTGTCCCAGAGGTTCGCCTCGTTGGAGCACTGGGTGAACAGGTTGGAGTTGTAAAAATCGAGGATGCTTTGCGCATGGCGCAAGAGGCAGACTTGGACCTCGTAGAGGTTTCACCACAATCCAGCCCTCCGGTTGCGAAGCTAATGGATTTCGGCAAGTTCAAATATGAAGCTGCCCAGAAAATTCGTGAAGCGCGCAAGAACCAGGTGAACACTGTTCTAAAGACAGTTCGCTTCGGTTTGAAAATCGACGGTCATGATTACGGCACTAAGAAAGCTCAGATTGAGAAGTTTCTGAAAGCCGGCGACAAGGTAAAGGTGATGGTGGTCTTCCGCGGAAGAGAGCAATCTCGTCCGGAGATGGGAATCAAGTTGTTGCAGAAGTTGGCTGAAGAGGTGGCCGAGTTTGGCGCCGTTGAATCGACTCCGTCGATCGATGGCCGAAACATGGTCATGGTCATTGGTCCACTTAGAAACAAAGCTGAAGTGAAAACTGATGCAAAAAAAGCTGCGGACAAGGCTGCAAAAGCTGAAGCCAAAGCTGAAACCACCGAAGTTGTAGTCGAAGAGGCTGCCTTAGAAACAGGAGAGAAGTAAATGCCAAAGCAGAAGACCCATTCGGGTGCCAAGAAGCGTTTCCGCTTCACAGGTAGTGGCAAGCTCATGAAGCAGCAGATCAACATGCGCCACAACCTAGAGCACATGTCATCCAGACGTAAGCGTCGATTGAACGCTGACCAGGTAGTTTCAGCTGCCGACTTTAAGACCATCAAGAAGCAGCTCGGCAAGTAACCCGATTGATTTTAGGAGTATAGAAAAATGGCAAGAGTAAAAGGCGCAGTCAACTCGCTGAAGAAGCGTCGCGTTGTACTAGAGCGCGCAAAGGGATACCGCGGACAGCGCTCCCGTCTATACCGCATGGCAAAGCAGCAGATGCTGCACTCACTTGTCTATGCATTCAACGACCGCAGAGCTCGCAAGGGTGACTTCCGCAGACTGTGGATCCAGCGCATCAACGCTGCATCCCGCGCTAACGGAATGACATACAACCGTTTCATTCAGGGACTTGGTCTTGCAGGCGTTCAGGTTGACCGCAGAATTTTGTCTGACCTAGCAGTTAACGAGCCAGCGACTTTCGCATCATTGGTTGCAACTGCAAAGGCAGCGCTGCCAAAGGACACATCAGCACCTAAGGCGAGCTAACAAAAAATGATTCAAGATCCCTCCCAAGCGGAAATAAAAGGGGTCGCAAAGCTCACAAAGAAAGAGGCCCGGTCAGAGACCGGGCTCTTTCTGCTTGAGGGACCCCAAGGACTTAAGGAAGCCCTTGAGCGACCGAAGCTAATTGAAAAGCTGTTTGCGACTGAAGGCTTTGAAGAAAAATACTCAGAGTTAATTTCGCGCGCTCGTGACTCTCGGGTAAGCGTGAATATTGTTTCTGAAGGTGTACTCAAGGAGCTAAGCGACACAACA
>CAZKQH010000050.1:0-8857 GCA_964554845.1 uncultured Rhodoluna sp.
AATAATTGAACCCAGGTGAGTTTCTAGCTCAAGTCTTCTTGGCGAAAGCTTGGGCTCGTTGCCAATTAGTTGCACCGAAACATTCACAGGCTCTAAGCCGTGCTTGGTCAATAGCTCAAGTGTTCCCCGCAGAAATACCTCGCCTGAGGCTCCAGCAAATTCAGGTCTGTCAACTCCAAAATTGGAACCAATATCTCCCAAACCTGCTGCAGCTAGCAGGGCATCGACCACCGAGTGAGCGATGACGTCGCCATCGCTGTGACCTTCAAGGCCCCGATGTCCTGGCCATTCGAGACAACCGAGCTGAAGAGTTTTGGTTGCGTCGTCAGTAAATCGATGAGAGTCAGAACCGATTCCAGTTCGAGCCCCAGATAACAAATATCCTTGCGCGGTTTCTAAATCTTCTGCGGTGGTGATTTTCATCGCCACTTCTTCGCCTGGAACCATCATCACGGTCCCACCAAAGGATTGAACCAAACTTGCATCGTCTGTGTAATCTGCAGTTGCTGCCACATGAGCTTTAACAATTAGTTCAGCGGGAAAACCTTGCGGGGTTTGAGCTCTAATTAGTTCGGCACGATCAACTGTTTCTTCGACAAGATCACCCCGGTACTTTTTGATAGTGTCTGCAACTGCAAGAGCGGGGATCACTCCAATTTGGTTTTCGAAAACTGCATCTGCAACGCGATTGAATAAATTGGTTGAGGTCAGAGCCCTTGCTGAATCATGAACCAAAACAATGTCGATGCCTCCGGCCAAAACTGCGAGCGCTTCTGAAACCGATTGCTGCCTTGTTGCTCCTCCCACCACAACTCGAATGTCAACGCCCTGGGAATCCAGTTGATTTTCAAGGTCGAGGATTTGAGCAAGGTGAGATTCAGGAACAGCGATGATTAGTTGGCGTAAGTTTTCGGTAGCTAGAGCGCGATAGATGGAATGCTCTAGAAGGGATTTTCCGGCAAGTTCAACGAATGCTTTGGGCTGATTGGCTCCTAAGCGCTCTCCCCGACCTGCTGCCAGTAGCACCACCGCCACTGCGCGAGGGGTCATAGCTTTTTGTCTTTCCTAGGAGGCCAGAACTTGGTCAAGAAGCGCCGAGGCTTTTTCCTCGTCGGTCTTTTTGGCAAGAGCTAACTCGGAAACAAGAATCTGACGGGCCTTGGCGAGCATGCGCTTTTCACCGGCTGATAGGCCGCGGTCCTGATCTCTTCTCCAAAGATCCCTAACTACTTCAGAGACTTTTACTACATCTCCTGAGGCAAGTTTTTCCAGGTTGGCCTTATACCTTCTGGACCAGTTGGTTGGCTCTTCGATGAATTCTGCTCGAAGCACATCAAATACCTGCTGAACGCCCTTACGGTCAATAACGTCTCTAACTCCTACCATCTCAACGTTGGCAGCAGGGACCCAAATGGTCAGATCGCCCTGGGCGACCTTTAGTTGTAGGTATTTCTGAGTCTCGCCGCGTACGTTGCGGTTTTTAACCTCAACGATCTTCGCTGCGCCATGGTGAGGGTAGACAACGGTTTCGCCAACTTCAAACTTCATGTGTTGGATTCCCTTCAGAAACCACTATTTTACCACAGCTAATGCCATTTATAAGTGCGATAAACTGGTGGAAACCACAGGAGGAACCCTTGTTTGCACGCCGTTTAGCTGTTTCAGCGCTGATAGCCACCCTAGCCCTGTCAACCAGCGCTTGTAGCTTCTCCGGCGAGGTCACCTCCCTAAAGCCCTACTCTCCAAGTGACGGTCAGCAAGTTGATCTAGAAAACATCAAAGCTCGAAACTTTATGTACCTAGTTTCCGAATCAGGTAAAGGGTTTCTAATTGGCTCGCTTGTTAGCTCAGCTTCCGAAGCTATGGTCGTAAAGATTCAGTACGTGGACCCAAATTCTCAAGCAAAGACCGATTACTTTGTTGAAGTTGCCCCCGGGGCAAAGCTCGACTTTGGCTACAACGGCAACCCGGCCATTTCTATGCCGGTCGTTGAGATTCCAGGTCAAACCGCACTGTTTTATTTCCTAGAATCGGACACTATTAGTGACGGCGTCCAAGTTCCAGTGTTGGATGGAACGCTTCCAGAATACAAAGCTCTTCTAATGCTTCTCGAGCAGCAGGTGGCACCGACTCCTGAGCCCACAGACCAAGCAGAGCAGACTAACTAGATTTCAAATTTGTATCCCAGACCGCGAACGGTCTGAATGTACTTAGGTCTGGCCGGATCTTCTTCAATCTTGGATCGAAGCCTCTTGATATGCACATCCAGCGTCTTGGTATCGCCAAAGTAGTTAGCCCCCCAGACCCGGTCAATAATTTGTCCTCTGGTTAGCACTCGGTTAACGTTCTCCATCAACAGCTCCAGTAGCTCAAACTCCTTCAAAGGAAAAGCAATTGCCTTTCCAGAAAGTGTGACCTGGTGTCTGTCGGAATCAAGCCTTAGCTCGCCGGCTACCAAAACAGAATCAGCTTCAACAGCTGGCTCAATTTTTCTTCGGAGCACCGCTTTCATGCGGGCTAGCAACTCCCTGGTGGAGTAAGGCTTTGTGACGTAGTCATCTGCTCCGATTTCTAATCCAACGACTTTGTCCACTTCTGAGTCCTTGGCGGTGAGCATGATGATTGGAACATTAGAGCTCAGCCGGATTTGCTTGCAGACCTGGTTGCCATCTAGCTTGGGCATCATCAAATCCAGCAAGATCACGTCAGCACCTTCGGCTTGGAACTTCTGAATCGCAATCTCACCGTTCTCGGCCTCGATCACGTCGTAGCCTTCTTTTTCGAGCATGAACACCAGTGGTTCCCTCAGTGATTGCTCATCTTCGACTACCAGAACCTTGGTCATTAGCTTGCCTCCGGAACTACTTTGATGGTGCCTGTCACTGGATCCGCAGCGGTAGCCAACGGAATTCTGATTGTGAAAGTCGAGCCAACACCTAGTTGAGAAAACAGCTTTACATCGCCTCGGTGAATCTTGGCCACGTGCTTGACGATGCTAAGGCCTAGGCCTGTGCCGCCAGTTTCTCTGGATCTGGATGGGTCAATGCGATAAAAGCGCTCGAACACTCGCTCTTGATTTTCAGCAGAAATGCCGGCACCGGAATCGGTAACTACAATTTCCGCTAGTGGGCCTTTGACGGTGCAGCCGATTCCGACCTGAGATCCGGGTTCTGAATAATTGATTGCATTCTCAATCAAGTTCTTCACCGCAGCAGTAAGCATTTCTTTGTTTCCAAAAACCTCTGGGCCTTTTCCGCCGTCGGATAGCAATCTGATGTTTCGTTTGGCAGCCAGTTGTTCATTTCGATCAACCGCTTCGGATACCACACTGCTTAGGTCAACCAGCTCTGCTTCAGCGAGCACCTCTTCGGACTGAAGCCTGGATAGCTCGATGATGTCTTGGACCAGAAGCGATAAGCGGCTAGCCTCTTTGTTTAGATTGCCAGCAAATTTTTCAATGGTGGCCCGATCATCCCCGGCTTGGGCAATTGCTTCCGAGAGCAAAGCGATTGCTCCGATTGGAGTTTTTAGTTCGTGGGAGATGTTCTCGATGAAATCTCGCCTTGTTTTGTCCAAGCGAATGTCCCTTGTTCGATCTTCAAGGACCAAGACAACATAATCGTTAGCGACCAACGAGGCTTTTGCTGAAACTGAAATCTTTTCTTGCGCAAGTCCAAAGCGCAAAACTCCTTCGAAGGACTCGACCTCTTTTGAAGATCGTGCCAACTGGGCAAGTTCAATTAGATCTTGCTGCACTAGAACGCCACGAGTAACAAGTCCAAAGGATTCAGCGCGGTTGTTCATGCGCACAACTTGGTTGGATGCCCCTAGCAAAATTCCAACCGAGCCAAAAAGCTCGAGGATCTCAGCAGCTAAAGTTGGGAACGGAATTGGATCACTGTTGGAGTCAATCTGGAAGCCTCGGCGTCCGATTGCAAAGCCTGCTATGGCTGCGCCAACCACCGCTACCGCGATGGTTAGAAAGATAACCGCTAGGCTAAAGTTGTTCACAAGGTTAACAATATGGCTCAAAAAGTCAGCTCATAGGTGAAAATCAGCAAATCGGGCTGGATTTTGGCAAGGGTTTGGTGTTTATTTGACCTGCGTTAACCAAAGGCTGGGATAGTCAAGCAATCAGCCAGAAAGGCAAGTCCTTGAGAGAAGTATTCAGAAGCGAGCTTCAAGAGGTGCAGCAGCGCCTGGTAGAGATGGCGCATTCCGCCTCGACAATCATGGAAAAGGCTTCCCAAGCATTTTTGACCAGTGATGTGGCTAAGGCCGATGAGGCGATCGCCCTTGCCGACACTAATGAGGAAAAGGCCCTGGCCCTTGATGAGTTAGTGATCAAAATTTTGGCCCAGCAATCCCCCGTTGCCAGAGACCTTCGAGTCTTGGTTTCCGCACTTCGAATAAGTGCCTCACTTGAGCGCATGGGAGCACTTGCCGGACACATCGCTGCAATTGCTCGCTACCGTTTTCCGGGCTCGGCAGTTCCTGATTCTCTAAGAAAGACCTTTGAAGAGATGGGGTCACTTGATGCGAAGCTTGCCAAGAAGGTTGCTGGGGTTTTGAGCAACACCGACGTTGATCAGGCTCGTGCTATTCAAGCCGAAGACGAAAGAGTTGACGAGCTACACAGAAGTGTTTTCGAAGTTGTGCTTTCCCCAAATTGGAAAGAAAACGCCATGTTCACCGTGGATGTGACTTTGGCTAGCCGTTACTTCGAGCGCTTTGCTGACCATGTTGTTGATATTTCTTCCAAGGTAAGCTACCTCACCACCGGTGAGTGGCACGAGACCGAGTAAGACTTACTTCTTCCCCTGGCTTGCTACCGCTGCAGCTCCAGCTGCTGCGGCCTCCGGATCCAAGTATTGACCACCTTTGATGGTTGGTTCAAAATTCTCATTCAGCTTGTAAACCAGCGGCATACCGGTTGGAATATTTAGCTCAGCTATGTCCTCATCAGAAATTCCATCCAGGTGCTTCACCAGTGCCCGGAGGGAATTTCCGTGCGCGGTCACCAATACGGTGTGACCAGCCATTAGATCAGCTTTGATCTGATCCCACAGTGGCATCATCCGAACCAAGACATCTTTTAGGCACTCGGTTTTTGGAAGTGCAGAACCAAGATCGGCGTAGCGCTCGTCCCCTGCCTGGGAATACTTGTCTGAATCGTCAATTGGCGGTGGTGGAACATCAAAGCTTCGGCGCCAAATCTGAAACTGCTCTGGTCCATACTCAGCCAGGGTTTGAGCTTTGTCTTTGCCCTGAAGCGCTCCGTAGTGGCGCTCATTCAAGCGCCAGGATCTCTTGACTTGAATCCAGCTGCGCTCTGCGGTATCAAGGGCGATATTTGCAGTGGAAATTGCGCGCCTAAGTAAAGAGGTGTAAAGAAGGTCTGGCTTGAGGCCAGATTCCGCCAATAGCTCTCCAGCTCGCTTTGCTTCCTGGCGACCCTGATCGCTTAGGTCAACATCGACCCAACCGGTGAACAAGTTCTGCTGGTTCCACAAGCTGTTGCCGTGGCGAAGCAAAATCAAGGTGTATTGGCTAGTCATACCCCCAAGTTTAGTCAGCAGGGTAGTTTTTAGTGGTGGCTTTGAAAAAACCGGTTGGCGCAATAACTCGCGGAACCACCAATCCCAACCGCCTTCGGCGCATTGATCGGTACCTAACGCAGCTCACCTTCCTAAGGCTTGTAGCTAATCCCATCGCAGTGGATCTGGGATACGGCAAGGCCCCGGTAACCGCAGTTGAGCTTTTGGCAAGACTTGCCAAAGTCTCCCCAAGTATTCGAGTACTGGGAATTGAAATTGATCCGGCTCGGGTCACTGAAGCCAAAGCGCTGGAGAATTCCCGCCTTGCTTTTGAGCACGGCGGTTTTGAAGTTCCTATACCAAAAGCGTTCTCAGACCGAGAAGATGTTGACCTAATACGCGCACTAAACGTTTTGCGCCAGTATTCGGAATCCGAAGTCTTATCAGCCTGGAAACTTATGCAATCGCGCCTTAGCGCTCAAGGCTTGATTATCGAGGGCACCTGCGATGAAATCGGAAGAGTAGCTAGTTGGATAACACTTGATAAAACAAAGCCACTTACCTTTACTATTTCGATGCGATTGAAGGGATTAGATAGACTCTCAAAGGTTGCGGAGCGGCTTCCAAAAATCCTGATTCACAAAAACACTCCAGGAAACAACATTCATCGCTTCCTCCAGGAACTAGATATGGCATGGGATAAAGCTGCCGGCTTTGGCGCCTTTGGCTCGGCTCAGCGATTTGTGCAAACGGCAAAGACGCTGCTTGAAGCCGGTTGGCCAATTGAAAACTCCCCGAAGCGCTGGAGGCTTGGGGAGCTAAGTGTTGCCTATGAGGCTATTTCGCCCTAGCTCCAAGATTGAGTTTTGGAAGCTTCGGAATGTTTGCAACAGAACCTGCCGACTGAGGAACGATTATTTCTTGGGTTGCGGCTATCGAACCGTTCTTGCCAACAACCTCAAGGGCAGCATCCTCCGGGACAGATCGGGAGATAACGGCCAGGGCGATTGGACCCATCTCAAAGTGCTGGGCTACCGAAGTGATTTTTCCTCGAGTCTTTTCTTCCCCTGAGACCCTGATTTCATCACCAACATCTGGAAGAGCATGCTCAGAGCCGTCGAGATGTAAAAAGGTAAGTCTTCTTGGAGGGTGACCTAGGTTGTGAACCTTGGCTACCGACTCTTGGCCGCGGTAGCAACCCTTCGAAAGGTGAACTGCGGTTGCTAGTAGATCTAGTTCGTGCGGAAGAGATTTCTCATCGACTTCGTTGATTGCCTTGGGCCTTCCAGCTGCCACCCGTAAACCATCAGCAGCCATCGTTCCAGCTAGCACTTTTCCAGCTAGGAGTTGATCTAGCTTTTCCGCTTCAACCAAGTGCTCGAACCACGTGTAATCAATGGCCCGAGTGGAATAGCGATATCCCCCGGCAACAACTCCTGGCCACTGGTCTTTCCAAATCAATGGATGATCGTTTGACAAAAAAGAAATCTCCGGCATGGCCTTGGTTGCGCCAACAGTTGCAAACTGTGTTGACCGGTCGGTGATTTCTACTTTCATGCGAAAGACCATATTCTGCAGCCAGGCAAGCAAGGCTTCGGTGTTGGATTTATCGACCATCAGCCAGGTGGTTTCACCGTCATCGATGACCTTGATTACTTGTTCGATTCTTCCCTGTGGGTCCAACAACAACGCCTCGGCAGATTCACCGGGAACCAAGTTCGTGAGGTTTTGGCTAAGCAATGAGTGCAACCAAGTAAGACGGTCGATACCGCTGACCGCGATTACACCTTGAGTATCTAAAAGGCAAAGCGCATCGCCTTCGAAAAGCTTTCGCTGCTCAATCATCGGATCGCCGAAGTGCTGCTTGACTAACAACTATTCAACTCTTTCAAGCTTGGCTGAAGCGTGCGATGCCAAAGGGTTTCCAAGGGCAGCCATATCCCAAGCCCAAAGCAAGCTGCCGTCAACTAGTCCAAACATTCTGGTTGCTGCTACATATTCTTTTGCAGACGATGAGCGCATGACAGCGTCAGTCGACAGATCAACTCGCGCGCCCTTAATTTGCCCGATGTAAAGCTCACTTACTCCACTGGGATGAAGAATCGATGCTTCGATATCGAAGCCACCGTCTTTGTTTCGCAGAGTTTCCAGTTGTTCGTGGTTTGCAAGTAGTTTCTCTCCGGTGCCAGGAAGTAATCCTGGGCCACTATCTGAACCTTCTGGAGATTTTGCCAAACGCCAAAATCCAATCTCGGTAGGAAGCGATTTTCCGTCACTCAGCTTTGAAGTAGAAACGTAGCTTAGGTAGGGCTGATCATCGTAGCTGAATTCGATTGTCTGCGTGAACTCAAGCTCGATCTTGGAAGTTTTGGTCTGGTAGGAAATCAGACCAGGCCCTGACCACTTACCTACTAGAAAAGCAAAGGGGGTAAGTTCCAGGGGCAATCCCTCTGGTAAGACGAACAACTATTTCTGACCCTTGAAGAGTCGATACAAAACCAAAACTGAAATTGATCCGATGGCAAGGGAGGCTAGAACCAATAGGCCGGTAAAGAAAATCTCGAGTGCAAGCATGAATAAAGTCTAACTTGCCAAAAACACATAGGCGGTGGCAACCGCCAAGATCAGGTAGCTTCCCCCGCCGACGTAGACCAGCTTTCTGACTATGCCCTCGGGCTGAGCTCTAAACAAGTGGTACAGAGACACCAGCGCAACTGACCCCGCCAGAATTGTCCCGAACCAAGCTGGAGCAGTGGATTGACTCTGGCTCAAAATCGCCCAAAGCGCCAAGGCGGCAACTATCACCCAAATGCTAATGATTTGGCCCCAGTGCTTACTCATATCTCAATCATGCCTTAGCCCCTTGCAGCTTTGGCTAAACTTGGCACAAAGATTTGGAGACCCCATGGCACAGCTTCTGGTTCTTACGGCTTCGGCCGAATCAGAAGTTTTACCTGCCCTGGGACTACTAAGCCACAGGGTCCGATACATAGCAGCTGAGCCAGCTAGTTTGGTAAACGCTCCAGGGCACGACCTAGTTTTTCTTGACGCCCGAAAAGACTTGGCTGCTTCAAAGGCTATGGCAAAACTTTTAAACGCAACCGGTTTAACTGCACCTCTAATTGTGATTATCTCCGAAGGTGGGTTGGCCGCATTGAACTCCGAGTGGGGTGCTGATGACATCATTTTGGATTCAGCAGGTCCTGCTGAAATTGAAACCCGAGTAAAGCTTGCAATAAGTCGATCTAAAGAAATTGGCCAGAACGACACCATCAATGCTTCGGGAGTTGTAATTGATGAAGCCAGCTACTCCGCACGAA
>CAZKQH010000051.1:0-6413 GCA_964554845.1 uncultured Rhodoluna sp.
ATTGAGAATGATAGTCAATAAGAATTATTGCCTAATCCAGAAGCAGTGCTGGCTCTTCGATAACCGAAGCTACGTCTTGAACAAACCTTGAAGCTACGTCACCATCGACCACACGGTGGTCGAAGGTGGCACCAATTGTTGTTACCTGGCGAATCACGATTTCGTTGTTGACAACCCAAGGCTTTGGACGGATTGATCCCAAAGCAACGATGGCAACTTGTCCTGGGTTCAGAATCGGAGTTCCGGTGTCAACACCGAAGACACCAATGTTAGTGATGGTGATTGTTCCGTCTTTCATATCCTCCGGCGTGGTCTTACCCTCACGAGCAGTTGCTGCAAGTAGCTCAATTGCTTGAGCAAGCTCAAACATGCTCATCTTGTCGGCGTCTTTGATGTTTGGAACAATCAAGCCCCTTGGAGTTGCGGCAGCAACACCAAAGTTCACAAAGTTGTGAACGATGATTTCGGTATCGGTCCAAGTTGAGTTGACCGTTGGATTTCGCCTTACTGCCCACATCATCGCCTTGGCCATCAGTAGAAGTGGTGTGACCTTGACCCCAGCAAAGTCAGTGGATGCCTTCAGACGCTTTACGTATTCCATGGTTCTGGTGGCATCAACGTCAACAAAGATTGAAACGTGTGGGGCAGTGAAAGCTGACTGCACCATCGCGGTTGCAATCGCTTTTCTGATTCCCTTGACTGGAATTCGTTCTTCGCGCTCGGATGGAACGGCGGGGGTTTTGAGGTTTCTAAACACCGATGCTTGAGAAGCGGCGTTGACGACATCTTCGCGTGTAATTTCGCCAGCAAGTCCGGTTGCTGAAACTTTAGATAGATCAACGTTTAGATCTTTAGCGAGTTTTCTAATCGGTGGCTTAGCGATGACATCTGTAGATGCGCTAGCCGCAACAACCGGGGATAGTGGCACAGAGGAAGTGGTGGCAGGAATTATTGCGGGTGCATTTATCCCTGCTCCGCGCTTTCTTCTAGTTCCACCATGTGATGCGGATCCATAACCAACTAAGTTCGGTTTGTTCTCATCGGACGCAACCGATGCTGCAACATCGGCAACTGCCTGATGGGTGCTCGAGGATTCGGGAACAATCGGAATTGAAGTTGTGATTGGGCCTGCAACCAGAATGCTTCCCTCGGCTTGAACCGAGATGATTGGCATTCCAACTCCCACGGTGTCACCTTCTTTGGCAAGAAGTTCTTCGACGGTTCCGGCAAATGGGCAAGGAAGTTCAACGATTGATTTTGCAGTTTCGATTTCGCAAATAACTTGGTTCACCGCGACGGTATCTCCCGGGGCCACTTTCCAAGAAACAATCTCAGCTTCGGTTAGACCTTCGCCAACATCGGGCAAGTTGAACAAAGCTAATGACATATTGTGCCCTCCTTTAGTAATTCAGCGATCGGTCGACGGCTTCGAGAATTCGATCCGCATCTGGTAGGAACAGTTCTTCAAGTTTGGCAGGAGGATAGGGAACATCAAAACTTCCAACTCGAATGACCGGTGCTTCTAGGTGATAAAAGGCCAGCTCTGCCACCTTGGCTGCAATTTCAGCCGAGACCGAGAAGGAAGTTGACGCCTCAGAGGCAACAACCAACCTTCCGGTTTTTTTCACCGAGTTGATGATTGTTCCAAAATCAATCGGTGACATTGATCGAAGATCAACCACCTCAATGCTGGTTCCCTCAGCTGCTGCGACCTCGGCTGCCTGCAAGGCTGTTGGAATCATTGGTCCGTAGCTAACAAGCGTGACTTGGCTTCCTTCGCGAATTACTTTGGCGTCGTGCATGCCTGATGGAGGAGTGTCTAGGTTCACCATTCCTTTTTGCCAGTATCTTCTCTTGGGCTCAAAGAAGATAACCGGATCGTTAGATTCGATTGCCTGCTGAATCATCCAGTAAGCATCGTTGGAATTTGATGGGCTGATTACGCGAAGGCCTGGTGTGTGTGAGAAGTACGCTTCGGGTGATTCCGAGTGATGTTCAACTGCTCCAATTCCGCCGCCGTAAGGAATGCGAACAACTACCGGCATCGACAAATGCCCTTCGGAACGGTTGGTTAGTTTTGCCAGCTGAGACACGATCTGGTTGAAAGCTGGATAAACAAAACCCTCAAACTGAATTTCGGCCACGCTGCGGTACCCGCGCATAGCAAGTCCAATAGCTGTTCCAACAATTCCGGATTCGGCAATGGGAGAGTTGAAAACTCTTTTGTTGCCAAATTCGGCAAGTAGTCCTTCGGTGACCCGGAAGACGCCACCGAGTTCGGCAACGTCTTCGCCGAATACCAAAACCTTGTTGTTGTTCTGCATTGCTTTTTGAATACCGGCGTTGATGGCCTTAGCAATTGGCATCTCTACTGAGTTGCTCACTTGGCATCACCTTCTTCAAAGGACGCCTCGTAGCCTTCGAGCCAAGCTTGCTGCTCAGCAATGAGTGGGTGTGGGTCTGAATAGACGTGCTTGAAGATGTTCTCGAGTGGTGGGTTTGGCATCGCAAATGTTTCAGCACGAATTTGCTCGGCTAGCTGATCTCCTGCGATGGCAACTTCTTCAAAGAAGTCATCGCCGACGCCCTGACGGCGAAGGAACTTCTCGAAGCGAGTTAGTGGATCTCTTGCCTTCCAATACTCGAGCTCTTCGGCTGGTCGGTATTTGGTTGGATCGTCGCTTGTGGTGTGTGCGCCAACTCGATAGGTGAGCGCTTCAATCAAGGATGGGCCAAGGCCATTTCTAGCATCGTCCATGTGCTTAGCGGTCACAGCGTAGCAAGCCAAAACATCGTTGCCATCGACCTGTATTCCAGGAACACCGAATCCGGTTCCACGAAGATAAAGCGGGACAACAGTCTGGGCAGAAACCGGGGAGCTAATTGCCCACTGGTTGTTCTGACAGAAAAACACCAGGGGAGCTTTTGTGGTGGCAGCAAACAGCAGCGCTTCGCTGACATCGCCTTCGGCGGTTGCGCCGTCGCCGAAGTAAGTGATTACCGCCTGATCAACATCCGGGTTTCCGGTTCCGACATTTCCATCGAAGCTCACACCCATGGCATAGCCGGTGGCGTGAAGCACCTGAGTTGCAAGAACTATGGCGTATAGGTGGAAGCGGGTTTCCTCGGGGTTCCATCCGCCGTGGTTTACACCTCGCATGATCTTGATGATTGACATCAAATCGATGCCGTGGGTTATTGCCACTCCATGTTCGCGGTAGCTGGGGAACATATGATCGTTTGGCCCAACCCCGTAACCGGAACCAATCTGTGCTGCTTCTTGACCGATGGCTGGAACCCAAAGACCCATCTGTCCTTGACGTTGAAGTGCGGTGCACTCGTTATCGAATCGGCGGATGCGAGCCATGTCTCGATAAAACTTTAGAAAGTCGTCGAGGTTTAATCTCTCGATATATTTGCCGTACTCGGCATATTCAGCGGGCACTTCAAAGATGCCGTCCGGAGAAAGCATCTGAACTTGCGGCACACGCCCGGCCTGAGGAGTCATCACTCCAATTTACCCGCTTTGCTGGGACAATAAATAAGTGATTAGATTCCTGGTATCCAGCATCATCAGTGCAGGCGCAATATGGCTGGTTACGTTCCTGATTCCAGCGGTAACTCTTACTCCATACGGTGGAGATGGCCTGTGGCAAACAATTGGATCGTTCTTACTTGTGGGCGCAATTTTTGGACTGATTAACGCAATCATCGCTCCGGTAGTTAAAGTCCTTGCTTTTCCCCTCTACATCCTCACCTTCGGTCTGATTTCTTTTGTGATCAACGGAGCTCTGCTTTTATTTGTTGCATGGCTATCAACGCAAATCGGTGCAGACATATTGACCATCGAAGGATTCACAACAGAGGGTCTAACTATTGAATCTCTTGGTTGGGCAATCCTTGCATCGATCATCATTTCAATTTCATCTTTCTTTGCCCGCGCAATCTTCAAGGCCGCACGGATTCTCTAGAGATCACAAACTCATAAGACTTTGATGGTTTTGCAACCCCAAGTTTTTGAAAGATGTCTTGCTTGATGTTCTTGATTCCAACATCGTTTGAAACGTCAATGGCGGTTGTGGTGTTTCGATAGCTTTTGAGTGAGTGAGAAAACATCAACGCGTCTGATTCGGGTTTTTCGCTTATTCTTTGAACGCTCACCCAGTTTTTCTTCATTGGATTTGCCTTACCCGAGAGATTCGGAACTGGATCATTCACGTGTTCGATTGCCATCACCGGCACTTTGAGGTTTTTGATCTGCGCCAGGGGAGCACCGAAAGCAACAAGCCCCGCCGCAATAAACCCCGAAGGGTAAGCTGCGAGATTTCCGGCCACCATTCCACCCTGCGAATGTCCAACGAGTATTACCTCGTCGGTTGAATTGATGCCTGCTTGCCTGATGGCAAGCAGCACCGCCTTTTCACTCGCAGCATTACCGGCACCAGACATTGCTTGAATGTTTGATGCCATATCTAGCGGGTTGGTTCCTTCTCCAAAACCAAAGGATTGAGTTCCTGGAACATAGACAACTGCCGTTTTGTTGCCCGAAGCGTTTTCAAACAAATCAACGCCGATTGTTGGTTGTTCTTTGGAGGAGAGTCCCCAAAGTCGATCAAGCATTTGGGTGATCGAAGTAGTTTTCGCTGATGTTGTCTGAAGTGCCAGAGTCGCTGAGACTTTACTGTCGAGCTTCCAGCCCAAGGAAGCTCCGACGTTGGTTGTGAACTGTGCGAGCTGTGGAATGTACGCGATTTCAAAACGCCGATGAATTTGTGCCTCGGTGGTGAAGTAATTCTCGGCGGCGATCATGCAGTGGCTGTAAAGTCTTTCGAGTTTCTGCAGCACGCCTACCGAGAGCACCCGGTATTGAATCTGATGGATCGGATCCGACCAAAGCGATTCGAGTGGATTCCAGGCGTTTAGGGTTTCTGAGCAAAGTTTTATCTCCAATGCCACTCGCTGTATTTCTTCGCGCGTGGCGACTATGTCTGGATTTCCCCCGTAGCTTTCAATGCTCACCAGTTCAGAGCTTGTTGCAGAGCTAATAGCTCGGTCTCTATTGAGGCAAGGGTTGATGTCAAAGTTGTAGCGGTGGCACCAACCCAAAGACCAGGGGTGGGCTTTGCTAGTCGAAGCCGATACAGGGCCGCTTCGATCTGGGCTGATATAGATTCCATGATTTCTATATCAATCTGATCTCGGGCAGTTGTGGGCCAGTCAGAGCAAATTGGGGAAAGCTCTAAAAGGTGAAACTAGTTGGCTTACGGCACAATAGTTCAGTGAGCCTTTCATTTCAGCCGCTAAGTCCCCTTGATGGCCGCTACGCATCCCAGGTTCAAGAACTCTCCCTTCATCTTTCTGAAGCCGCACTCAACCGAGCAAGAATCAAAGTTGAAATCGAGTGGCTAATACTTCTTGCCAACAAAGAAATCTTTGGCAAAGACCGCTACATCACCGAAGAACAAGCTCGAAGACTGCGCTCAGCAGTTGACTACTTCAGCGACGCAGACGTTGGCAAACTTGCCGAAACCGAATCCAGAACTCGTCACGACGTAAAGGCCGTTGAGTATTTCGTTCGCGACAAACTAACCGAGATTGACCGCGAGGATCTTCACGAGCTAGCTCACTTCGCAGCAACCAGCGAGGACATCAACAATCTTTCCTACGCACTGATTATCAAAGACGCCGTGAACAGAATTTGGTTGCCAAAGGCAAAACAAGTAGTTGCAACACTTTCTGAACTTGCTCACTCCTATGCGAATGTCCCGATGCTTTCTCGAACTCACGGTCAACCAGCAACTCCGACCACCATGGGCAAAGAAATTGCAGTTTTTGCTTCTCGATTGACAAGACAAATCAATCGCATTGAAAAAACCGACTTCCTAGGAAAATTCTCCGGCGCTACCGGTACTTACTCGGCTCACGTAGTTGCGGTGCCATCTGCCAACTGGCCAGAGCTTGCGCAAGAACTTGTTGAATCACTTGGATTGAAATTCAACCCACTAACCACTCAGATTGAATCTCACGACTGGCAAGCAGAGCTTTACACCGCGGTTGCTCACTTCAACCGAGTGCTGCACAACCTGGCAACCGATATCTGGAGCTACATCTCCATTGGATACTTCAAACAGATTCCAGTAAAAGGCGCAACTGGTTCATCAACCATGCCGCATAAAATCAACCCAATTCGCTTTGAAAATGCCGAGGCTAACCTCGAGATCTCAAATGCACTATTTGATGTGTTGGCTCAAACCTTGGTCACCTCTCGCCTGCAGCGTGATCTAACAGATTCTTCTTCACAAAGAAACATTGGTGTGGCCTTTGGACACAGCCTTCTTGCCTTAGACAACATCGCCAAGGGACTTACCGAAATTGAAGTTGCCGAATCGGTGATGGCAGCAGACTTAGCTGAG
>CAZKQH010000051.1:6423-8852 GCA_964554845.1 uncultured Rhodoluna sp.
GATCAAAGATCAGCAATCCTTACGATCTATTGAAGGATCTATCTCGCGGAAAGCGACTAACTCGCGAGGACCTAGCGAACTTTATTTTGAAGTTGGATATCGAGCAGGCGGCGAAAGATCGACTCCTGGTTTTGTCCCCGAAGGATTACATCGGCCTGGCGGCCAAGCTGGCTCAGAACTAGCTGGCTTTTGTTAGCTAAGAACTTGCTTGTCGGGATCATTCTTGCTCTCAGGAACCATAAGAGCCATGGTTGAAATGGCAACCAGCGAAACAATAAAGGTAAGCCCACCCCAGATAATTGCTGACTCAAGCATGTCAACAGCAAAGTAAACCATCGCGCCAACAAACACAGCAGCAGCAGCTGAAAGCGTCAAAAAGGTAGTGACTTTGGTTTTTCTAGGCATGCATCAAGCCTAAAGCTATTTACTCGGCGTTGTCGCCGAGATACCTAAGTGCACAGCACTCAGCACGAGGTAAGCACCAAAAAAGCCAACCGCTGAAATGATATCTAGTGGAACGGCTAGAAACAGCAGTCCAATAAGCAAGCTCAAACTCGCACTAATCAAGCTATCTTTTCCAAAGCGGGTAGCAAAGCCAGATCTTCGAGCAAGATACATTTCAAAAGCTCCGGCAATCAGTGCCCAGCCGGTCACAAGAGAAACAAACACCAGGGCCGAAGCTTCTGGATCGGTTGCCGGAACCAACAGCGCAGCTAGGCCAACAATTAGTGCGGCGAGGGTGAGTGGGAAATTCTC
Source organism: uncultured Rhodoluna sp. (assembly GCA_964554845.1). GTDB lineage: Bacteria > Actinomycetota > Actinomycetes > Actinomycetales > Microbacteriaceae > Rhodoluna. The sequence continues at coordinate 7,180 of CAZKQH010000051.1, forward strand.
AAGCGAGATTAGCCCCTTGCCCCAAACGGTGCTTGCGACTGCGTTTAGCAGTGCGAAACCGATCCCGAAGATTGCAAGGGCAAACAAGCCGGTTGCTGCAGAGTGAGATTGATTGAAGGTTATGAAGATTCCAACGCCGAAGGAAATTGCTGCTCTAGCAGCAAAAACAAATTTCACTTGATTTAGATCTTCATGTTTACAAAGCGCGAGTAGTGACCCTGGAAGGCCACAGTTACGATTCCGGTGGGGCCAGAGCGCTGTTTGGCAAGAATCAAATCTGCCTCACCTGCTCTTGGGTGATCCGAGTCGCCAATTGCTTCGCGGTGCAAAAGAACAACTACGTCAGCGTCTTGTTCCAAGGAACCAGATTCACGAAGGTGAGAAAGCTCAGGCTTTTTATCCTTGGTCTGTTCTGCTTGACGGTTTAGCTGAGAAAGTGCGACAACTGGAATGTTTAGCTCTTTCGACAAAAGCTTTAGTGCGCGAGAGAACTCGGAGACTTCCTGCTGACGTGATTCGACTTTTTTACCGGAGGTAAGAAGTTGTAGGTAGTCGATGACAATCATCTTGAGTCCTACGCGCTGAGACAACCTTCTGCACTTAGCGCGAATTTCAACCAGTGTCATATTCGGTGAATCGTCGATGTATAGCGGTGCATCGTTTATGCGACCGCGCACTTGTGCGAGCTTGGTCCAGTCGGAATCCGCAATGTTACCTTTACGCATCGACTGCAAAGGAATTGATGATTCCGCAGAAAGCATACGCATCGCGATTTCGGCGCGACCCATTTCAAGAGAGAAAAACAGTGTTGATTTGTTTTGAGCAATAGCAGCATTTCTTGCGATGTCGAGAGCAAATGTTGACTTACCCATCGCAGGACGTGCAGCAACAATGATTAGCTGTCCTGGGTGGAAACCGTTCGTCAATGCATCAAGTTCTGTAAATCCAGTTGGAACACCAACTAGATCTCCGCTGCTATCTTGCGCTGCTTCGATTTCTGCAATCGCAGCTTCAATTGAGTCGCTAAGTGCAACGTAGTCTTCACCGGTACCAGCTTGAGTAACTCGGTAGACATCTTCTTGAGCTTGGTTTACAAGATCAGTAACTTCACCTTCATTGGCGTAGCCAAGTTGTGCGATGCGTGTTCCAACTTCAACAAGTCGACGAAGTGTTGCTTTTTCCTGAACAATCTTTGCGTAGAAAGAAGCGTTAGCCGCGGTTGGAACAGTGCTGGTTAGTGTATGCAAATAATCTGCACCACCGGAACGAACCAGGCTTCCAGTTTTTACAAGTTGATCGGTAACTGTAATTACATCGGTTGGTTCACCCATTCCGTAAAGAGTGAGTAGTGCTTCAAAAATTATTTGGTGTTTCGGTGCGTAAAAATCTGGACCGTGAACATATTCGAAAACTTCAGCGACTGCTTCTTGCGAAATTAACATCGCACCGAGCGTGGATTGTTCAGCTAGAAGATCGTGAGGTAGCACTCTGTCTGTTGATCGCCCCGGATCTGCCGGTAGTACAGGCGCCAATGACATTGATTGCTCCTAGTAGTGGGGGTGGTGACAACTTGTCTAGCATCCACCACTGACAAACCCTTATAAAGCCGCGGTGTGTATAACACTGTGGATAACTCGGGGAAAACACTCTAATAAATCGGGAAAACTTGTGGA
>CAZKQH010000052.1:0-8639 GCA_964554845.1 uncultured Rhodoluna sp.
GTGAATCTTCGATACCGGGGATAACTGTTGCGCCCTCGCAGTCAATAACGTGTGCTGAGCCTGTGGCAAGATTCTGCATTTCCGACCAGCTGCCAACTGCAATTACGTCTTGTCCGCTAATTGCAAACGCATCGGAGTGCTGGTCGAAAGGTTTTAGAGAAGCGTTTTTGAAGACCTTGATTTCCGCGCTCATCCTATTGAAGGCCTCTTACCTGAGCGTAAATCTTGGTCCGAAGTTCAGCGAACTCCTCCCTTCCTCTACTCGCGACCTGATTGCGAGGATAAGGAAGGTCTACTTTGACGATTTCCTTCACGTTTGCTGGCGAGCCGTATAACACGACCACTTTGTCGCTGAGATAAACGGCTTCATCAATATCGTGGGTGACCATTGCTGTGGTGATTTTGAAATCATCTCGAACCTTCAAAACCAAATCCTCTAGGTCAAAACGAGTTTGTGCATCAACTGAAGCAAACGGCTCATCCATAATCAAAAGCTGTGGCCGAACTGCAATTGCTCGAGCAATTGCTACTCGCTGCTGCATTCCACCAGATAGCTGCCAAGGGTAGTTCTTCTGGTTTCCACTAAGACCAACTTCAGTCAGCACTAGCTCAATAGTTTCTGCAATTTCAGTCTTGGAAAGTCCGAGTCGCTTAAGTGGCAAGGAGATATTCTTCTCCACAGTAAGCCAAGGCATCAATGACCTGGTGTAATCCTGAAGCACCACAGCCAAGCCAGGAGGCGGAGAAGTAACTACTTCCCCATTAATGCGAATCGTTCCTGAAGTCGGTTGCATCAATCCGGTAAGCAACCGCAATAAGGTAGTTTTTCCCACTCCAGAAGGACCAACGATAGAAGCGAATTCACCTTCTAATAGAGAAAAGCTAATGTCACTCAGAACATGCTTGATTCCCGTAGGGGTCTGGTAGTCCATTACTACCGATTCCGCTGAGACAATTACTTTTCCTGTTGACACTTGTGACTCCCTAAATAAGTTTCTTTGAAGCCAAATACCATCGAAGAGCACGGCGCTCCACGAGATTGAAAACCAAGTTCACCAAATAGCCCAGAATTCCCATGAGAATAACGCCTGTCCAAGCATCGGTGATCATGAATGTGTCTGTAGCGATAAGAGTAAAGGCACCAATGCCGAATCCTGAGCCAAGTAGCTCTGATGCGATTGTGACCACGAAGGCTACCTGCAGGGAAACCTGTATTCCTGAGAAGATGATTGGCCCTGCTGCGGGAATCCTTACCCGCACAAGGGTCTGAAATGGAGTCAACCTAAAAACTTTGGCGGTATCAAGCAGAGTTGGGTTGTTGGAATGCATGCCCTGAATTACCGCGAGCATGGTTGGGAAAATAGCCGAAAAGGCAATTGCAGCCATGCGCATTTCATAATTGAGTCCGAAAATCATAATGAAAATAGGTACGGTTGCCACTGGAGGAATCGACCGAATAAAGTCCACTGAAGGCTCGATATAGCGCGCGAGCCCATGGTTGGTCCCGATTATGACACCGCCAACGAGTCCAATAAGCACCCCAATAGAAAAGCCAGAGAAAAGGTTTATCAGACTCGGTACAACATGAATGGGTACGTTATCGAATACCCATAGAAAAAGAAACTGATCCCAAATCACACTCAGCGGTGGAAAGAACGGGTCTTCGGAATTGGTGCTAAACACCCACCAGGCTGCAACTAATGAGATAGGTAGCCAAAGGGACTGGATGGCATTGATTGATACTTTTTTGATCATCAGTCAGTCCAAAAAACTATTTTGCGCTGAAGTCGAGAATAAATCCTTGCAAGACCTAGTCCTAGGACCCCAAAGATAATCACAATGGCGAAGGTCTGATTCGGTTGCCCAGATGATTGATAAAGCAGCATCTGCTGCCCAAGACTTGGTGCCCCACCGATCAGTCCTGCAACCACTGCCACAATCATTGAAGCTGCTACTGCGATTCGAACTCCAACGGCAATAAATGGCAGGGCTCCAGGAATTCTTGCGTGCCAAATTTCGTCCCATTTGGTCATCCCGTAGCACCGAAGGGTGTCCAGCAGCACAGTGTCTAGATCTCGCACTCCATAGGCGGATTGAAACACCAGCATGAAAAAGTTTGCAAACACAACTAGAAAGATTCCCATTTCGGTAGTTGGACCAAAAACCAAGATAACGATTGGGATGATGACAATCGGAGGGATGACCTTGAAAAAATCCAATACCGGCTTGAGAGACCGGTATGCAAAAGGACTAAGTCCCACCAGTACTCCAGCTGGAATACCGAGCACAACCGATATTAGAAGCCCGGTGAGTGCGATGAACAGCGTTTGGCCAATCGCTACCCAGATTTCAGGTAGAACAAACAACGCCCCTAAGGCAGATATTGCATTGACCGCTGAGGGAAGGGAGCCGCCAGAAAGCGGTCCGAAGCTAGTTCCTAGCTGCCATAGCAGCATAAAACCAAGCATGGAAACCACACCAGGTAGGAATCTTCGGATAACGCTAATGGTGGCTCCCTTCACTCATCGTGATCGATTACCTAGAGAGGATCAAACCAGTTACTTTGAACTTCTTCTTCAAGAAGCCAAGTGTCTGCATCTTGTCTGCAACGCTCTGAATCTCAGCAGTTAGCACATTCGAAGGGTAGAACGTAGGGTTCGCTGACTTTGCAACTGCGAAGGTTTGCTTCGTGAGCTTCATCGACGCCCGAACAACAGCGTTAAGCGTTTTGGTTTCCATGCCTGCTTTGTTAGCAGCGTAGATTGAAGTCTGGAAAGCCTTAACAGCAGCAGGGTTTGCCTTTGCAAACTTTTCAGTGGTCACCCAAACGCCAACTGCTCCCCCCTCGGTGAAGAACTGAGTTCCAGGGCCCTTCAAAGCAGCCTCTGCTGTAGCACAAGCTGTAGTGAATGGTTCAACAACGAAGCCTGCAGCGATTGTTCCATTGGATACTGATTTCTGAACTTCAGGGAAACCTAGTACTACAAAGTTAATAGTAGAAGGGTCGCCTCCAGCTTTCTTTACAGCAGCTGCGATTGTAACTTCACCCTGAGCACCTCGAGCTGGGACAGAAACTGTCTTGCCTGCAAGATCCTTCCAGGTTTTTACTGTTCCGCTTTTTGCGATACAGACACCGGTGTCATCTAGTCGCGCAGCAAAAGCTTCGTCCTTCAAGGCTTCCTTGACATCAGTCTTGCGGTAACCGTCAGCAGCAGCAACAATCTTCAGCTTCATTCCCCCGTTGGCAACGGAGTTAATAACTGGAATGCTCGGTGAATACATGAACTGAACAGCACCGCTGTTTAGGGCAGCTAGTCCTGGGGGTGGAGCTGGGAAGGTCACAAACTCACTTACATTCAGCGAATTCTTTTTGAAGATGCCGGTGTCCTGTGCATACTGCACGGCACCCATTGAGTTAATGGCAATTATTCCCACTTTGATGTCGGTAACTTTCGCGTGAGCTGGTCCAGCAATGGCTCCAACAAGTAGCGCACCGACAAACACAGAGGCAACGGCGGCTCTTATGTTTCTCTTGTTCATTAGTTCTCCTCATCTAGAAAGGCCGGTCGGCCTTGGGTAAAAGTATAGGTCCTTTGGTCCCTAACAAATCGGGCGGTCTGAGTTAGGCGGCTGTGCTACCAAAAGAGCTGTTCTGCGCTTGTTATGTGATTCCAGGGGCACATTTAGAGCCCTAATGCAGAAGGTCTAGTCGAGCGGTACTGGGGAAATTCCAAAGGGCTTAAGTTTCTCAAGACCGCCATCAATCTCAGTCAAAACCCAGATGCCCGTTTCGTGAACTGCAACACTGTGCTCCCAATGTGAAGCATCTGATGAATCCTTGCTCACAACAGTCCAACCATCGGCCAAAACCTTGGTTTTGTTAGATCCAGCTGTCACCATCGGCTCGATAGCTACCGCCAGACCCGGGGTGACCTTTGGACCTAGATCCTTGGTCCGGAAGTGATAAACCGGAGGCTCTTCGTGCATGTTTCTACCAATTCCGTGGCCGACGTAATCTTCCAAGATTCCGTATTTGCCCTGGGCATCGATGTAATCCTCAATTGCCGCGCCAACTTCATTCAGGCGTTCGGCCTTAGCTAAAGCAGCAATGCCTGCCCAGAGCGAACCTTCAGTCACTCGAGATAGTTCAATTCTTTGTCTCACCTTGTCAGTTTCAGGAACTGATCCATCGGCACTGGGAACAATTATTGTGATGGCACTATCGCCATTCCAACCAGCAATTTCAGCTCCGCAGTCAATCGAGAGAATATCCCCCGCTTCAAGGATTCTTTCCTCGGCTGGGATACCGTGCACAACCTCGTGATTGATCGATGCGCAGATGGTGTGGTTATAGCCTGCAACAAGTTGAAAGTTGGAATGTGCGCCGAGGGATTCAATTGTTTCGTTGGCGATTCGATCAAGTTCTAGAGTGGACACACCTGAAACGCAAGCAACTCGAACTGCCTCCAAAGCTTTGGCTGTAATGAGCCCTGCTTTACGCATGGCAATGAATTGCTCAGGGGTTTTTAGTTCAAAATCAGAACGGGACACTTTTTTTATCTCTGGTTCTTGGCGTTGAGGGCCTCCACGATTCTGGAAGTCACCGCATCAATTTCGCCAAGGCCATCAACCATGATCAATAGACCACGCGCGGCATACAAACTAATTAGCGGTGCGGTCTGATCTTCATAGATAGCCATACGGTTTCTTATGACATCTTCGGTGTCATCAGATCTTCCCTGCTCAACGGCACGCTTGGCCAAACGTCTGACAACCTCATCGGTGTCGGCAGTTAGCTGGATCACTGCATCAAGAGATGAATCAGTTTCAGTCAAGATATTGTCTAATTCATTTACTTGATCGGCTGTTCTTGGGTAGCCATCGAGTAGGAATCCATTTACGCAGTCTGGGTTTTGCAGACGGTCGCGAACTAGCTTGTTGGTTAGGTCATCTGGTACGTAAGCGCCGCGGTCCATATATGACTTAGCCTCGAGGCCAAGTGGTGTTTCATTCTTGACGTTCGCGCGAAAGATATCCCCGGTTGAAATTGCTGGGATACCAAAGACTTCTGAGAGTTTTGAAGCCTGAGTTCCCTTGCCGGCCCCAGGGGGACCAATCAAGAGAAGCTTCATCATTTCAGGAGACCGTCGTAGTTGCGCTGCTGCATCTGAGCGCTAATCTGCTTCACAGTCTCAAGTCCAACACCAACGATGATCAAAATAGAAGTTCCACCGAATGGGAAGTTCTGGTTGGCGCCAACTAGAGAGAAGGCGATAAGTGGAATCAAAGCGATCAAACCAAGGTAAATCGAACCCGGGAATGTCACACGAGAAATCACAAACTCCAGAAACTCAGTGGTTGGTCTTCCGGCACGAATACCAGGAATGAAGCCACCGTACTTTTTCATGTTGTCTGATACTTCTTCAGGGTTGAAGGTAATCGCAACATAGAAGTATGTGAAACCGATGATCAGCAAGAAGTACAGCGCCATGTAAAGCGGGTGATCTCCCTGAGTTAGGTAGTTAGAAACCCACTGCACCCAAGGATCAACTCTTCCTTCAGCATCTGGCTGGTTGAACTGAGCAATCAAAGCTGGAAGGTATAGCAAGCTCGAAGCAAAGATAACCGGGATAACTCCAGCCATGTTTACCTTGATTGGAATGTAGGTAGCCTGGCCACCGTAAGTTCTTCTTCCAACCATGCGCTTTGCGTACTGAACCGGAACACGCCTTTGAGACTGCTCAACAAGAACAACCAAACCAACGATTCCAACACCGACCACGATTACAACCAACAAAGTCTCGATTGAGCGAGTCTCAGCAATTGCCAAAAGTGAAGCTGGGAATGAAGATGCGATGGAAGCAAAAATCAGAAGCGACATACCGTTTCCAACACCGCGCTCGGTGATTAGCTCACCCATCCACATGATCAAACCGGTTCCGGCGGTCATGGTGATAACCATCATGGTGATGGCAAGTGGAGAAGAATCAGTCAAAATCGGAAGCACACAGTCCGCCCCAAACAAGGCTCCCTGACGGGCAACGGCAATCAAGGTAGTTGACTGAAGAAGACCTAAAGCGATGGTTAGGTAGCGGGTGTACTGGGTCAAAATTGCCTGACCAGACTGACCTTCTTTGTGCAGAGCCTCAAAGCGAGGGATAACAACGCGAAGTAGCTGGGTGATAATCGATGCCGTGATGTAAGGCATGATTCCAAGAGCAAAGATCGAAAGCTGAAGCAGCGCTCCACCGGAGAACAGGTTCACCAGTTCGTACAAACCAGAAGTGTTGTTGGTTTGTGCCAAACACTGCTGCACGTTGCCATAGTCAACGTAAGGAGCAGGGATGAAAGAACCCAAGCGGAAAACGGCGACGATAGCCAAGGTGAAAAACAGCTTGCGTCTTAGATCCGGTGTGCGAAAAGCACGAATCACGGCATTAATCAACTTGGGCCTCCTGGCTAAGTGCTATTTGCTAACGGAACCGCCAGCAGCCAAAATCTTAGATTTTGCCTGCTCGGAGACCTTGTCAACCTTTATATCAAGCTTAACTGAGATGTCTCCTGAGCCCAGAACCTTCACAGGCTCGTTGCTTCGGACTAGGCCCTTGTTCACTAGATCAGCGATTGTTACAGCGCCACCTTGTGGGTAGTGCTCAGCAAGCTTTTCTAGGTTTACAACCTGGTACTCGATCCTGAATGGGTTCTTGAAACCACGAAGCTTTGGAGTTCTCATTACTAGACGAACACCTCCACCTTCGAAGCCTGGGCGAACCTGGTATCTCGCCTTAGTTCCCTTGGTTCCACGACCGGAAGTCTTACCCTTAGAGGCTTCACCACGACCAACACGAATGCGGTCTTTCTTCGATCCTGGTGCTGGACGAAGGTGGTGCAACTTCAGAATTGGGGACTTATCTGCTGGCTCAGCCTTTTTCTTCTTTGACTTTGCCTGACGCTCAAGCTTTACAACCTTCTCGACCTTTGGCGCAGCCGCAGGCTTCTCAGTTGCTAGCTCGGTAGCTTTAGCTGCTGGCTTTTCAGCAGCAGCTTTCGCAGCAGCAGGCTTTTTCTCAGCAGCTGGCTTAGCGGCAGTCTTGGCAGCAGGCTTCTTTTCGGCAGCAGGCTTCTTTTCGGCAGCAGGCTTTGCGGCCGCTGGCTTCTTTGCTGCTGGCTTTTTTTCTTCAGCCATTAGTTGATCTCCTCGACTACTACTAGGTGGGCAACGGTTTTAACCATGCCGCGAACTACCGGTGAATCCTCTTTGACGACAATGTCGCCAATTCGCTTCAGTCCAAGGCTGCGAAGAGTGTTGACCTGGTTAGGTCGCTCACTGATCTTTGACTTGATCTGGGTGACTTTTAGACGGGCAGCCATTTTCTCTAGACAGCCTTTCTTTGCTCGCGAAGAAGTCCCGCAGGAACAACTTCCTCAACCGACAAACCACGGCGAGCTGCAACTGCGGAAGGCTCTTCGAGCTGACGCAGTGCTGCAACGGTGGCGTGAACGATGTTTAGGGTGTTTGAAGATCCGAGGGATTTTGAAAGTACATCGTGGATTCCAGCACACTCCAAAACTGCGCGAACTGGACCACCGGCGATAACACCGGTACCAGCTGATGCTGGGCGAAGAAGTACTACACCGGCAGCTGCCTCACCCTGAACTGGGTGAGGAATGGTGTTTCCAACGCGAGGAACGCGGAAGAAGCTCTTCTTAGCTTCTTCAACTCCCTTAGCGATAGCTGCTGGAACTTCCTTAGCCTTGCCGTAGCCAACTCCGACCATGCCGTTGCCGTCGCCGACAACTACAAGTGCGGTGAAGCTAAAGCGGCGTCCACCCTTTACAACCTTCGAAACGCGGTTGATTGTGACAACGCGCTCCAAAAATTGGCTCTTGGTTTCTTCGCGGTCGCGACGCTCGCCACGTGGTGCACGATCTCTCGATCCACGACGAGCTTCACGCTCTGCTGGCTCAACGGCTACAGCCGTAGCAGTTGCGGCGCTAGCATCGGTTGTTTCCAAGTTAGTCTCCTTGTTTTCTTCGCTCATAGCTTCAGGCCTCCCTCGCGGGCTGCATCAGCAACTGCCTGAATGCGACCGGCATACTTGTTTCCTCCGCGGTCAAAAACCACTTCGGCGATACCGGCCTTCTTGGCGCGATCTGCGATGGCGGCACCAATCTTGGCTGCCTTCTCAGTCTTGTCACCCTTCAGGGTTCTGAAATCTTTTTCCATGGTCGAAGCTGACGCCAGGGTTACACCCTTGGTGTCATCAACTAGCTGGACAAGCATGTGGCGAGCGGAGCGAGTGACAACCATGCGTGGACGCATCGCGTCGCCCGAGATCTTCTTACGAATTCTTAGGTGACGACGGACGCGAGCAGCGGTTGCGCTCTTTCCGCGTAGTTTAGGAATTAGACCCATGATTATTTACCACTCTTTCCGGCCTTGCGACGAACAACTTCGCCGGCGTATCGAACACCCTTGCCCTTGTATGGCTCTGGCTTACGAAGCTTGCGGATGTTGGCTGCAACTTCTCCAACGGCCTGCTTGTCAATTCCCGAAACAACAATCTTGGTGTTTCCCTCAACAGCGAATGAGATTCCTGCTGGTGGGTTCACGGTGATTGAGTGCGAGTAGCCAAGTG
>CAZKQH010000053.1:0-8616 GCA_964554845.1 uncultured Rhodoluna sp.
CTGGTGGTGCTACAACAACTGGTGGTGCAACAACTGGAGGAGCAACAGGTGCTGCAACTACCGGAGGTGCAACAGGTGCTGCAACTACCGGAGGCGCAACAGGTGCTGCAGCGGCTGGAGCAGCAGGTGCAGCTGAACCAGAACCCGAACCGATAATGACCAAAACCGCTCCAACTTGAACGGTCTCATCTTCTTGAACAAGAATTTGCTCGATTACCCCAGCCACTGGGGATGGGATCTCTGTGTCTACTTTGTCTGTCGAGACTTCTACAAGGGGCTCGTCAACGTTGACGCTGTCGCCAACTTTCTTTAGCCAGCGGGTGACCGTTCCTTCGGTGACTGATTCACCTAGGGCTGGCAGCACTACGGATTCGCTCATTGTTTCTAACTCCTTGTTTATCTATCTAAAGTCTAGGCGTGGGCGTGCAGAGGCTTGCCGGCGAGGGCTAGGTGCGCTTCACCCATGGCTTCGTTCATGGTTGGATGCGCGTGAATCAAGGTGGCAACATCCTCTGGATATGCTTCCCAGTTCACAATCAGCTGTGCCTCACCGATTTGCTCGCCGACGCGAGAGCCAATCATGTGCACGCCTAGAACTGGACCATTATTCCTGCGAACCAGTTTGATAAATCCTGCTGTGCCTAGGATCTGGGATTTACCGTTTCCACCCAGGTTGTACTCGTAGGTTGAAACGTTCTCGGCCCCGAACTTCTCAATTGCCTTGGCTTCAGAAAGACCAACCGACGCAATTTCTGGTTCACAGTAAGTGACTTTTGGAATTCCGTCTTCATCTATCGCGACCGGGTTTAGTCCCGCTATATCTTCAGCGATAAAGATTCCCTGCTGGAAGCCGCGGTGCGCTAGCTGAACTCCTGGAACGATATCTCCCGCGGCATACACGCCAGGAAGATTGGTGTTCAGACGGTCGTTTGTGATTACCCATCCACGATCCATAGTTAGACCCTGCTCCTCGTAGCCAAAGCCAGCGGTGTTTGGGCCTCGCCCAACGGCTACCAACATTAGCTCCGCTTCCACACGTGTTCCGTCTTCTAGTACGGCAGTCACTGAAGAAGCAGTTTGCTCCACGCCACTGAAGCGGACGCCAAGTTTGAAATCGATTCCGCGCTTACGGTAAGCACGCTCAAGCGCCTTGGAGATAACTTCGTCCTCATTTGGAACTAGGTGAGGCAAGCCTTCAATGATGGTCACTTCAGATCCAAAAGAGCGCCAGATAGAAGCAAACTCAACACCGATGACTCCACCACCAAGAACAATTACGCTCTTTGGAACAAAATCCAATTTGAGGGCATGGTCTGATGTGATTACCCGCCCACCAATTTCAAGTCCAGGAAGAGACTTGGAATACGAGCCAGTTGCCAGTACCACATTGGTTCCGGTGTAGTTATCGCCATTTACGGTCACGGTCTTAGGGCCAGTTAGGCGACCTTCTCCGGCAACCACGGTGATGTTCTTAGAATTTACAAGTCCAGTTAGGCCTTTGAAAAGTTTGTCGATGATGCCATCGCGATAACTGTTGACTTTTGGCATGTCGATGGAGTCAAAAGTGGCATTAATTCCAAAGTTCTCCGCTTCGCGAGTGTTGTCCGCGATTTCAGCTGAATGCAATAGGGCCTTGGTTGGTATACAACCACGGTGCAAACAGGTCCCTCCAAGTTTGTCCCTTTCAACTAGCGCAACAGTTTTGCCAAGTTGGGCTGAGCGAAGGGCAGCTGCGTAGCCACCGCTTCCTCCACCGAGGATTACGACATCAAATGAGTGATCGGCCACGCGAATTTCTCCTTAGAGCAGGGATTTTTGGATGCGGGCTAAGTTTACTACCGTTATCAAGCTAGGTCGCGGGCTAGCTGAACCAGGGTTCGAACTGTGACTCCAGTGGCCCCTTTGGGTGTGTGTCCATAGGCGGCGGCGTCGTTGTTGGCAGGGCCAGCAATATCCAAATGGGCCCATGAAGGAGCCTTCTTTCCCTCAGTTCCAACGAATTCCCGAAGGAACAAACCGGCAATCAGCATTCCACCGGCGCGATTTCCAATCTTTACGTTGGCGATGTCGGCGATGTCTGAGTTCAAAAGTGGTCGCAGTTCATCAGGCAGAGGCATGTGCCAGACCAACTCACCGCTGGTAGCTGCAGCGGTCTGCACCTTCTTTATGGCCTTCTCATCTCCCATGAGTCCCGCATACCTATTACCCAATGCAACGGTGGCAGCACCGGTAAGAGTTGCAACATCAACTATGTAGTCGGGAGAGTCTTCAGAAGCCATGGATAAGCCATCGGCTAAAACCAGCCGGCCTTCAGCGTCAGTGTTTAGAACTTCAACAGTCTTGCCATTTCGAATTTTGATGACATCGTTTGGCCTAGTGGCGCCCCCCGATGGCATGTTCTCAGCTAGACATAGCCAAGCGGTTGCCTTGATTGGAACCTTGAGTTCCGCAATAGCAATCAAAGCCTGGAGGCAAGAGGCTGCGCCGGTCATGTCGTATTTCATGCCGACCATTGATTCGGAAGGTTTTAGCGACAGCCCTCCGGTGTCGAAGGTAATGCCCTTACCAACTAGCGCGATTGAGGATTTGGCTCCCGTTGGCTTGTATTCAAGCTTCACTAATCGAGGTGGGCGGATAGAGCCTTTTCCAACAGCGTGGATTCCTCCAAGCCCATCGGCCAGTAGGTTTTTTTCTTCCCAAACCTTGATTTTGATCGGCAAACCCTTCACCAACTTCTTTGCGGCTGAAACCATCACCTCGGGATACAGATCATTAGCTGGTGCGTTGACCATGTCTCTGGTGCGGTGCACCGCAGCGGCCACGACTTCTAGCTGCGCAAGCTCGCTGGCGGTTGGTTTTAGAGATGTAAGTACTGTGAGCTTGCCTAATATCCTCTTGGTCGCTTTTGATTTGTAAGTCAGGTACTCGTAGTTTCCTAATTGGAAGCCTTCGATTGCGGCCAGGAGTTGGTCTTTAGTTGTTAGTGGGATGTCAATAACAACGTGTTCGAAGTTACCAAGCTCTCTGGCTGCAGCTCCCATTGCCTGTCGGATTGAATCAAGCTCAAGAGTCTTGCCAAGTCCAACCACAGCGATAACCGAAGAACTAGGACCTGAAAGTTTCTTGATGGATCCAACTTCGGAGGAAACCCCGAGAGATTCAAGGTTGATTGCCGCCGTCAGCTTCGAATCTAAGTTGTTCTTCGATAGCTTCAAATCCTTAGCGCTAGATTGGACGCCAATAACCATAGCGGCTAGGCGTGAGGCGGCAGGCGATGTTTGGGTCAGGGTTATCTTCAGCTTTGTCATAGCGTCCATGCTATTCCAGCTTGTGCTTAGACTTGGAGCATGTCCAATGAGCCGCTATACGAGTTCGAGTTTGATCAGGTCGAGGTCCCTGCAGGGCTTCACCTGATTGCGGGGCTAACTGGTTTTACTGATGCCGGGGGAGTGCTAAACCAGTTCTCTGAGAACATCTTTGCGAATCTTTCGACATCGCAGATTCTGACCTTCAATAACGACGAGTTGCTCGATTACCGCTCCAGGCGTCCTGTGATGTACTTCGAGAAAGACCACATCGAAGATTACGAACCAGCAAGCCTTGGACTATACCTAGTGCATGACGAAGCGAATCAACCATTTCTTTTCCTTCACGGATATGAGCCAGATTTCAGGTGGGAAGCATTTACTAATGCAATCCTTCGCCTAATCAAAAGACTGCAAGTAAAAGACGTCACTTGGCTTCACGCCATTCCTTTTCCTATTCCGCACACTCGAGAAATCGGTGTGACTGTCTCGGGAAACAGAAAAGACATAGTAAATGAGCTATCGGAATGGAAACCGCAGACTCAGGTTCCTGGAAACGTACTGCACCTACTCGAGTTCAAGGTTGCGCAAACCAGCATGCCGATTGTTGGGTACGTATTGCTTTGCCCTCACTATCTAGCGGACAACGATTTTCCTCAAGCAGCCGTTGCAGCCTTTGAGTTGGTAGCTTCTTCAACCGGTTTGGTTTTCCCAACAGATGATCTTCGCGAAGATGGTGCGCAGTTTCTTGCAAAGCTATCTGAGCAGATCACAGAGAACCCAGAGCTTCAAAAGATGATCTCAACTCTTGAACAGGGATATCAAAACGAAGTGACTGGCCCTTCCCGCGCACCAATAAGGAAGCCTTTTGTAAAACTCCCAAACGCAGATGAAATAGCTGCTGAACTTGAAAGCTACCTAGCTTCTAGGCAGCGAAACAATCCTGACGAGTCACAGAGCTAACTTTCTGCCCGACAGGCTCTCTAGTATTTCCCAATTCTCAACAAGTGATTCACGGTTAGTGATCTTTGGAACAATTCCTTCGCTAGGCGCACCCCAGAGCTCAAGAAATTTCGGAACACGGTAACTACCGCCGGGTAATGAGGTATCCGTAGCAGCCTCGATTATTGGAAGAGCCCCCCTAGCCGCTGACTGAGCCATAAACGATTCAAAAAACCTTGTGCTCTTTGGTCCATATGGTTCCGCTCTTGCAAAACCAGGGTGAGCAGCTAAAGAGCTAAATGACTCTGACCCGAATCTGTTTTGTAACTCGATTGCGAATAAGTAGTTAGAAAGTTTGCTTGCGGAGTAGCTTGCTCCCGCTGAATAGGACTTGGGTGATCCCGACGGACCAAGTTGACTTGGAGCAAACCTTGCAACTATTGATGATACGGACACCACTCTTGAAGCTGGAGCACGATGCGCAAGCAAGTCAGCAACTAGTGCAAAGTGTCCAACCGCGTTTACCCCAAAGTGATACTCGATACCAAAATCTGTTTCCAGATAGCTGGATAGGACTTTGGCTCCCGCATTTAGAACCAGCACGTCCCACTTCTTGTGTGACTGGGTAAACCTTGGCGCGAAAGCTCCTATGCTCGATTGATTAGATAGGTCTAAGGCCAGAGCCGAGATCTGACCATTTGGGTACTCGGACTTTAATCGAGCCACTGCCCTTTCGCCCCGCTCAAGATTTCGGCTTGTGATCAATACCTCAAAGCCATCTCGAAGCAATCCGCGGGCCGTTTCGAAGCCCAGACCTGTGTTGGCTCCTGTGATAATCGCTAGCGGCATGGCTCAAGGCTAGGTCAGGAATAGCAAAAGCCGATTGATTGTTTACCTATTGGCACGGTGTTAGGGGTCAAAAGAGCTCGATATACCGTGGCATAATAAGACCAGACCCAGTCAGACGGATTTATCCGACTTGACATGGGTCTTAGTAATGCCTGGAAAAGCCTTCCAGTGAGAGGACCAATTGGCGAAAGCTCCTGTAGCACCAAAAAAAGAAGCCCGCACCGCGGGTTCTAAGAGCGCGCTCAAGACCAAAAAAGCAGCCACTGCCTCGAAAACTTCCAAGTCAGTTTCAAAGACTTCAAAATTAACAAAAAATGTTGCTAAACCGACGGCCAAGGTAAAGACACCTGCTAAATCAGTCAAGACCGTAGCTAAGAAGCCTGCATTAACTTCTAAAGCTACTCCGGCATCAAAGTCCGCTAAGGGTAGTGCTGTTTCAAAAAACGCCAAGGCAGTTAAGGGATCTACTGGCCCGGCGCCCAAGACTTCAAAAAATGAGCTGAAGGGCCAGGCTGTAAAACTTGGCTCTAAAGCAAAAGCCCTTCTCGACGACGAACTTGAAGACGATGAAGATATAGAACTCGAATCAGTTGAGGATATTGTCGCTGACGTTGCGGAAGCGGTGGACATTACCGCTGTCGAGCCAGAGCTTCCTGCGGCCGATGAAGTCGAGGAGATCGTTGTTCCCGGCGGTGGATTTGTCCTTTCACACACTGAAGACGATGACATTCCAACGCAGAGCACCACAATCACTGGTGCAACCGCTGACCCTGTCAAGGATTACTTAAAGCAAATTGGTAAAGTCGCACTTCTAAATGCCGAGCTCGAAGTAGAACTTGCTAAGCGAATCGAAGCTGGTTTGTTTGCAGAAGAGAAGCTTGCCGGTAAGCGCAAACTTGCAAGGGACATGGAACGTGATTTGAAGTGGGTTGTCAAAGACGGCCAGAAGGCAAAATCTCACCTACTAGAGGCAAACCTACGTTTGGTTGTTTCGCTTGCAAAGCGATACACCGGAAGAGGAATGCAGTTTCTTGACCTAATTCAAGAAGGAAACCTAGGACTGATTCGCGCGGTAGAGAAGTTTGACTACACCAAAGGTTATAAGTTCTCAACATATGCAACTTGGTGGATTAGACAGGCCATCACGCGAGCAATGGCAGACCAGGCTCGAACAATTCGTATTCCAGTTCACATGGTCGAAGTAATCAACAAGCTTGCTCGTGTTCAGCGTCAATTGCTTCAGGATCTAGGTCGGGAGCCAACTCCTGAAGAGCTAGCAAGAGAGTTGGACATGACCCCTGAAAAGGTCGTAGAAGTCCAGAAATACGGACGCGAGCCAATTTCACTTTCTACTCCACTTGGAGAAGACGGTGACAGTGAATTCGGTGACCTAATTGAAGACACTGAGGCCGTCGTCCCAGCCGATGCAGTTGGTTTTACCATGCTGCAGCGTGAGCTTGAAAGAATCCTTCAGTCACTTCACCCGAGAGAAGCCGGAGTCATCAAATCACGCTTCGGACTTGGAGATGGAGTGCAGAAAACTCTTGACCAGATAGGCGAAGAATTCGGTGTCACACGAGAGCGAATCCGTCAAATAGAGTCCAAGACCATGTCGAAGCTAAGGCACCCCTCACGCTCCCAAATGCTGCGTGACTATTTAGACAACTAGATAACCTTGAGGCTTTCTCTTGCAGTTTTAGTTGGCAAACTAATTCGTTTTGTCGCCAAACTGCGAGGCGGGGGATCGGCAATTCCCGGTCGCATCGCAATGCTGATCGAACCAAAACTTCTCAGCAAGACCCTTGGCGCACTTAAGTACGGCGTTATTTTCGTTTCGGGCTCCAACGGTAAGAGCACCACTACCTCTTTGGTCGCCGGAACGCTCGCCTCCCAAGGGCTCAAGGTTTTTAGCAATCCCTCCGGTGGAAATATGCCCCAGGGAATTGGCTCAGCTGTGATTGGCAAAGCTTCGCTTTCTGGCTCACTCGATGCAGATGTAGCCGTACTTGAAGTCGATGAGGCTTACGGTGAAGTTTTGGCTCCATTTATTGCACCCAGTTGGGTTGTTCTGACCAACATTCAAATTGACCAGCTCAATAGATTCTTTGAACCAGATCGCGTGGTTGGCATGTTGCTGGCTGCAGCAAGCAGTGCAACAAAAGGTGTTGTGATCAACGGGTCAGATGCCAATCTCGTTGATATCGGATTGATGCTCGCCGAGGTGCCTGTAGCCCAGATTCAGGTGTCAGAAAAGGCCCTTTCGAAATGGCCGGCTGGAGCACTAGCGGCTCCGAGGTTTGGCAAAGGAGATGTTGTAAACGACATCCCAGTTTCAGTTTCGGTTATCGATGAGGTAGATGGTGTTGCAACGTTGTCGCTTCGGGGAGAAAAGGCATCCGTGAATCTTCCGGGCAAAGGTTTGCACTTTGCCATCGATACGGCTTTGGCGTTTTGTGTCGCAGAGCAGATTCTTGGCACTTCTTTTGACATGCGGGCTGCCTCGAAAGCTATTTCAGGACAACAGACCGTTTACGGTCGTGGTGAAGTAGTCAACTATCAGGGCGTTGAGATTCAGATTCTCATGATGAAAAACCCTTCAAGCATGAGAGCCACTTTGGTTGCGATGGAGGATCCAGAAACAGCGATATGGATTGCAATGGACGAGGGCACACCTGACCCATCATGGATTTTCGACATCGACCTTGCCCGAATTGGTTCGGTAAAAATTATCTCTGGATCCCGCTCCTGGCATTGGGCTACTCGACTTAGTTACCTAGGTAAATCGATTGAGCAAGTTCAGCCCGATAGCAAGCAGGCGCTTGCTGAGTATGTTTCATTTCTGAAAACCAGTGGCAAACGCGGGACCTTATTGACTAACTACGAGCAAATGATGGCGATTCGCAAGCTGATGGGCTTTCTTGACCTGGAGAGTGGAAAATGACAGTTAGATTCCTGCATTTATTTCCTTCTCAGCTTGGCCTAAACGGCGAAAGAGGAAATCTCGACGCTTTGATTGCAAGGCTCAAATGGTCGGGTATCGAATCGACAGTTCAAGAATTTGACGGATCGGGATCAATTACATCGAGCTTTGACGCAGTGTTTATCGGTTCTGGCACACTCGCCGGAGCACTTGAAGCACTTGAACTAGTTCAGGGGCAAGCCGCGAAGCTAAGGGAACTCGCCGCTGATGGAGTCCCATTTTTGGCTCTTGGCTTGGGTTGGGAAATATTGGGCGAGAGTATCGAGCTATTAGATGACAAAAGTGTCGCTGGAGTTGGGGTATTTCCTTCCCGAAGTCGGCGAGTGGCTAATCGCGCTTCTAGTGAAAGCTACGGTTATGACCAGAGTGGGAATCTAACAGCGGGCTATGCTAACCACTCGTCAGAAATTGAACTTTTGAATAATGCCCAACCACTGATCTCACTAAAGTCTGGATTTGGAAACAGCTCGAGCAAGTCTGCTAGGGAAGTACCGGGCGAGGGTCTTATTGATGTAAATTTGATGGCTGCAAGATTGAATG
>CAZKQH010000054.1:0-1808 GCA_964554845.1 uncultured Rhodoluna sp.
CAATTGGAATCAGGGAGTTTGGGCCAATCGTTCCTTCGCTGGCGATAGCCAATGGATTTCCAGTCAAAGCAATCGCCGCACGAGCTTTAGCGATTGCCGTTTCCAATTGCGACATCGTGCGAGGAATCTCTCCTGCAAATGTTCCGAACTGGTCAGTGTCTATTTTTGACACTTGAATCTCAATACCCAGTTCATCTTGAAAAATCGGTGCAATAACCGAATCCTTGTCGTGCAAGGTAGCAAGAATGGCTACCTTGCCAAAGTAAAGACGCTCTGGGGATGCCAACGGTAGAGGCCCTTCTATAGATGAAAAGTGATTCATGATAATCTTTTCATACAAAGATAGATACGTGGGGCAGGAGTAAGACCGTATGGATAGAGCTCGCACCGCCCATGACGATGTCTTGGATGCCATCCTTAGAGAAACCGCAGCGGGATTCCGACGTCCAGTATTGATGTACTCAATAGGAAAAGACTCTTCAGTTCTTTTGCACTTAGCGCGTAAGGCTTTTCACCCTGGAGGGCTGCCTTTCCCATGCCTGCACGTTGACAGCCAGTGGGAGTTCAAGGAAGTTATCGCGCACAGAGATCGAATGGCGAAAGAAATTGGCTTTGAGCTAGTCGTTGCTAAAAATCACGAGGGTATCCGCGAAAACGTTAGCCCCATGTCTCACGGGGTTCACGAATACACCCGAGTTATGCGAACAGTTCCGCTTCTGGCTGCCCTCGAAGAGGGTGGTTATGACGCCGCTATTGGCGGCTCTAGGCGCGACGAAGAAAAAAGTCGCGCCAAGGAAAGAATCTTTAGCCTCCGCGAGGAAGGCCAGCGCTGGGATCCTAGAAACCAAAGACCGGAGCTTTGGACATCTTTCAATACTGGCTTAGTGAACAACCAAACTATGCGAGTCTTCCCGTTATCAGACTGGACGGAATTAGATATTTGGCGATACATCGAACGAGAGAACATTCCTATCGTTCAGCTGTATTTTGCCAAGCCCAGAAAGACGATTACTCGAAACGGCGTTCTCCTGGTACCAGACGATGATCGAATGCCGCTACTCGAAGGCGAAAGCATCGAGGAGAAAGTGGTTAGGTTTAGAACTTTGGGTTGCTATCCAGTCACTGGAGCAGTTGAGTCAACTGCTACGGACATGAACGCTCTGCTTAGCGAAATGGAACTTACGAAACTAAGCGAAAGATCAGGACGCTTGGTTGACGGAGATCGCGAAGAATCAATGGAAGCTAAAAAACGAGCAGGCTACTTTTAGGGTTTCAATTTGACCAAGTGTTTGACTGGCCAAGAACCAGCAAAGCGACGTTCACAAACGCAGCTGCAATTAGTAGATGAAATATCGCTTTAGGTGGTTTGGGCCTAAGTGCTAAGACGCTAGCTGTTATAACAAGCCCCATAGTCAAACCAAAGCCCATCCAAGCAACAACCAAATTCAAACTGGTTGATTGGGTTACCACCAGAAGCGAAGCTAAAGCCGCAGCTGAAGAAATGGCTATAGCAGAAACTCTTTGACCAAGAATATGAGGCAAGGCACGGACTCCGGTTTCACGGTCGTCAATTAGATCAGGCAAGGCGTTGGCAAAATGAGCCGCAACGCCCAATAAACCTGCTGCAAGCATGACCCACCAGTGCAGCAGCTGCGGAGGCGGAAGCGACAATGTCACAAAGATTGGAATTGGCAGGTACACTATCTCATTGGTGCTGACCAACTTCCTGGCAGTTCCCAGTGAGAAGGTGGTAGAAAGCTCCTCACTGCAGTTCAGGTGAAGAACTCTTTTATGTAACCATGCAATCT
>CAZKQH010000054.1:1818-8463 GCA_964554845.1 uncultured Rhodoluna sp.
CCAAAACCAACCGCGTATGGCAACGCGGATAGTGCGCTTGACTTAAGTCCAAGATTGTATGACCAGCCAACCACCAGCATGGAAACCATGATCAGCAAAACTTCCCAACCAAGGCTTGCTGCGACAACCAGTGAAATAACCGCTGAAACAAACGAGGCATTTCTAGCCAGCTTGGCGGATACTTCGAATCGAACAGTAGGTTTGTCGTTTCGACCAACAATTTTGTCTCGCTCATAATCAAGCCAGTCATTGGATAAACCAACGGAGAACTGCTGAAAAAGTATGCCTAAGCCAACCAGAACCAATTTTTCAAGCGGCATGCCATAACCAATAGCCAATAGCACAGTAAAAGTTGTGACAGCAAATGACGGAATCGCATGTGTGGACTTTAGTAGCCCTAACGCGCGGGCAAAGAATTTATAAATCAACGGCAACTCGATCCGAAAATTGACCTGAGGTTGCTTGGCAATTCGTCTCCCGGTTCCTGGCAGTTTTGGTGGGGAGTACGGGACTTGAACCCGTGACCGACGGATTATGAGTCCGCTGCTCTAACCAGCTGAGCTAACTCCCCTCTGGCTAATTCCAAGCCTACTGCTCCTCGCGTCGGAGCCTCTCGGCGGCTTTCTTAACGCCTTTTCGAACCCGGATCTCTATTCGTCTTGCTGCAAACACAACATCGTCACGTACTTCTTCGAATTTCTCTATGACGTCCTCACGAGCTTCCCCTGCTCTCTCACGAAGCTCAGCACCGGCTTCTTCGGCACGGGCTCGAAGTTCAGCAGAGCGCTTTCGGGCGAGCATGATCGATCTGCTCAGACGCTTGCTCAGCTGTCCGATGGGAAGGCTGTAGGTAGCGAGGTTGTCAGCTGACTCCTCAGGCTCTTGGGCATCGCCACGGTAAAGACCTTCAAATATTTTGATAGTGGTTTCGATATCGTGCGACTGAATCAAGTGAAGTGAGTTCTCTGAAAGACGATCGAGCTCTTCTTGGCTAGCAGTGAGAACCTTCAGCAACCGGTCGGCAAATGCTGCGACGTCATCTGGTGGGAACAAGTAGCCATTGTCGCCATCGTGCACCAGATGCGGAAGCGCCATGGCGTCTGCGGCCACAACCGGGCGCCCAGAGGCCATGACCTCCATGGTGGCAATGGACTGCAGCTCTGCAATTGACGGCATGGCAAACAAGGTGGCTCTCTCGTAGGCCTTCGGCAGCTCCTGGTCGGTGATGTGTCCACGGAATTCAACGTTGTGATCAATTGCAAGATCTTTAGCTAACTTCTCGAGGTACTCGCGCTCTCCCCCGTCGCCGACAATTTCAACTTTCACATTGAGATTTTTTGGCAGCAAGGCAACCGCCCTTAGGAGGTTATGGATGTGTTTTTCATAATCCAGTCGACCTAGAAATAGAATCCTTGGTTCCTTGTTCGAAGTAGGCGTTCGGTTAGCAAACTTGGATGCTTCAATACCGCAGGAAATAGCCAGTACACCAGTTAGCCCCGAGGCTTGTTCTAAAAGAGTCGCTGCGCGTCTGGTGGGGGTTGTGACTACGTCTGCTTTTTTTAGGACTCGGCCGGCGTCTCTCCAAGCCAGATCCATAACCCACTTCTCTGCCCAGCGTGGAATTACAAGAGAATACTTGATTAGGTTCTCGGGCATGATGTGGTTGGTTGCAATAATTCGAATGCCTAGCTCCTGTGCAGATTTGATAACAAATCTTCCGACTATCATGTGCGAGTTGATGTGGACAGCGTTTGGTTTGATTTGCTTTAGCAAGCGATCTGCCTTGGCCTTCAAGGTAAAGGGCCAGACGTACCTAAGGGTCTTGTGCTGGATTACCCGGTAGCTCTTTATTCTGTGCACCGTCATCGAGCTACCATCGTGAACCTCAGTGAAGGAACCGAAGGTTTTATTGTGGGCTGGGGCAATCACGTGCACTTCGTGGCCATCCCTGACTAGGCCAGAAGCTAGTCGCTCCGCGAAGCGAGAGGCTCCATTAATGTCCGGTGGAAAGGTATCGCAAGCAATCACCACTCGAAGTGGCGTTGAAGTACTCAAAATCTCAGTCAATTGTTTGCCTTGTAAAGCAGGTAGAAAGTTCGCTTAGCCCAAGTTTACTTGACTGGTCTTTTTCCTAGGACGCAGCTCAGGGTGCACCCTAGATAGCAGGTAAACACCAGAAACTGCTACGACCCCGCTAATGCTAAAGGCACCTATCGAGAACCCACTGGCTTGCTGGGCCTCTCCCAGCACTCCAATAGCGATTCCAACCGCTACCAGCGGATCGATCACTGTAAGGCCCGCAATCACTAAATCCGGTGGACCAGAAGAGTAGGCGTTTTGAACAAACCAACCACCTAAAAACACTGCTCCCACCATGCTCACAAGGGCAAGTGCTGTTAGGGGGTCGTAATCCATCTGATAGAGCCTTTGAATAACCACCTTGGCCAAAGTTGCAACAAAGCCGTAAAGAACACCTGCACCAAGAATGTAAGTGAGCGCTTTAGCTTTTTTACCGAAAGTGAAAAACAGCACTGCGAAAGCAATGAGGATAATAAGTAGTCCCAACACCCGAAGCAAGTTTGCATCGGTTAGCTCTACCTGGGAAGCCACTTGAGATGCTGTCACGACGAATCCGCCTACCCCGAAGGTTGAAAGCCCGATTGCCAAAATGGTTCCGCGATTGAGTTTGGTTTTGGTCGATCTGGCATTTAGTAGCGAGGTAATAACCAAAGCGATGGCTCCGATAGGTTGGACAACGATAAGCGGTGCCAGCGTCAAGGCTGCAACCTGCAAAACCATTCCCAAACCCATAAGGCCAAGACCTGTCATCCAGCGCGGACGGACGAACAGTCGACCCAGTTCCTTAAGTGAAAGGGAACCTCGACGCCTAGGGGCTTTCTCGGTGGATTTGGAAACTGCCTGATTCTGAAACTGTGCGCCAAAGGCCAGTGCTACAGCAGCAAGAATGGCGAGCAAAATTGCGAGTTCTCTTAGTTCGGGTCCCAAATTAATACCTCAATCAACAAATTCGAGCCTAACCCCGTTTTTGCCCTAAGTTCTGAGCTAAACAGTTAGATTTATGGAGTGATTAGGCCAATTCTTATCTATGGAGACCCCGTTCTGCACCAACTAGCTTCTGAAGTGACCGTCTTTGATAAGCAGCTCGAGCAGCTGGTCCAGGACCTGTTTGACACCATGGACAAGGCTCCTGGAGTTGGCCTAGCGGCACCGCAGATTGGGGTTAGCCTGCGTGTCTTCGTATATAACTATCCCGACGATGACGATAACCCCAGACGAGGGGTCGTTATCAACCCAAAACTTACCCACACCCCTATCAAACCCGGTCCGGCAGATGATGAACTAGAAAGCGAAGGCTGTCTTTCTTTCCCCGGTGAAAGATTTGCCCTGAAACGGGGAGAAAGCGTCATCGTTGAGGGAGTCGATTTACAAAACAAACCCTTGCGTATTGAAGCTGAGGGTTGGTTCGCCAGAGTGTTCCAGCACGAGTTTGATCACCTAAACGGAATCATCTACGTAGACAAGCTGGGATTTGAATCTAGAAAAGAAGCTTTCGAAATTATGCAGGAGTTGGGCTGGAACAAACCTGGAGTCTCATGGTTGCCAGGAACTGACAACTTAGAAGATTAGAAATAGAGTCTAATTAGCGCAGCAATCGCCGCCGCAACAACCACAACCACCACAAAAGGCACCCGCAGGTAAAATAGCACTCCTGCCAGTGCCAGAGCTGGCACTCTCGCATCGACTGAAATTCCCTCGGCGGACACAAAAGTCTGAATACCCACCAAACCAGCCAGCAACGCAACCGTTAGCAGAGCCGCAAGCTCTTTGATTCTTGGGTTAGAGACGAATTTTTCCGGAACCAAATACCCAAACAACTTCCAGGAATACACCAACGCGCTGGATATCAAAACCGCCGACCAAAGTGTCACTTTTTTTCACTTCGCATTCCAAATAGCCAAAACCCCACTGCTAGCAGCGCGGTCAGCAATACCGGTACACCGGCTGGCAGAACTGAGGAAAGCGAAATTGCAACAAAGGCTGAAGCCACAGCAAGAGCTAAGAATTTGGACTGGCTCAGGCGTGGCCAAATTAGGCCAAGAAAGGCAGCGCCGGCTGCTGCGTCAAGCCCCCAGTCGGTTGGATTGCCAATTTGAGAACCAAGTACTGCGCCTAAAAAGGTAAAGAAGTTCCAAAATGCAAAAACTGCAAAACCGGTAAGCCAGAAACCCAGCTTTTCTTGCTTGCGATCTGGTTCCCCCAGTAAGGAAACGGCATTCGACTCATCGATAGTCAGCTGGGCTGCCACCGGCATTATTAAGCCGCGAACGGACAGGATTGGGTTCATACGAATGGCGTAGAAACCGTTTCTAACCCCAAGCAACCATGCCGACAAAATTGCAGGAACAAATCCAGCTCCCGTTGCTATTACTCCAATAAACGCGAATTGACTGCCTCCGCTAAACATCAAAAGACTAAGTGCCATGGTTTGCCATAGGTCCAGCCCGGCAGCTACCGAGAGCGCTCCAAATGAAATTGCATAGACACCCGTAGCGAATCCCACCCCAAGAGATACCGCTGTGATCGATTGCTGCTTATTCGCCATCCAGTAGCCCCGATCGATTCATTGCCACTACCAGTTCAACAGAGCTTGATACCGGTAAGTGTTGAACAAGTGCATTCAAGGAATCAATGTCGAACTTTTCGAGTGATACTAAATCCGAAGAATGCCAGACAGACTTCAATTTTTTCACTCTAGTGGAGAGCTTTTGAGGTAATTCATCTACTAATCTCACAAAGCTCAAATCCACCGCACGCTGGGTAGGCTGTGAAGTGACTAGTTCCCAAATGGCACTAAGAGAATAAGCATTTACTCCGGAGGTGGCTCTGGACAAGGCAGCCACTAAGGCCTGGGCGCCTTGGTCAACTGATACAACGTCATAGATCCCTTCCTGCAGGGCATTAAGTAGCAAATCGGGTTGCGCAAATGATGTAGTCAAAACCGCCGGAGGGGTCTGCCTCAGTCCGACCAACTTTCTAAGACTTGCATAAAAACTCACTCCTGGACCAGATGCGAGCCTTTGATCCAAGACTAAAACGTCAATTAGTGATTGCTCGATCGCCTCAAGGTCCTCTGTTGATCCAGCCGAATCAAATACAACTTCAAACTCAGGCTCTGAGGATAGGACTAGCCTTCTACCAAATCGAACATCAGAGTCCGTATCAAGCAAGCCAATTCGAATAGTGGCAGTCATTTAGGATGCAGAATCCAAATTCACGCCAATTCCTGTTGCAGGGAACATCGCGGAGACCGTGAATCCAATTCCAACCACACGCTGTACTTCCAATGAGCCACCATAGCTCTCCGCTCGTTCACGCATGGCTGTGAGTCCGGGTCCTGTGACCTTATCCAAAAGTGTGTCGATATCGTCTTTTGCCTCGTACGGTAAAGGTAATCCATTCGGACCTAGGCTTGCGCGCCGAAGGATTTCAACGCCATTGTCCTTGATCATCACCTGCAAACCATTTTCAAGCCAAGACATTTCAATTGCCGCCCTGGTGCCTTTTGGGTTGTGCTGTCTAACGTTCTTTAGTGCCTCAAAGATGATTCGATAAATCGTCAGTTCGGCCGATTGGTCTAATGCAAAGCGCTGTCCAAAATGAGAGATAGAAACATCAAGTCCAGTTTCTCTCATGCTGATAGCCAGCGATTCAAGGTCTTCTAGCGTCGGTGGCTTTATTGAAGACGTGGTGCCTCTATTGAGCATGTCGAAAAGTCTTCGTAATTCTGTGTATGCGCCTCTGGCGTTATCCAGTACTTTTTCCAAGGCTCGAAGACCTGCATCTGGATTTGCCTTTGCTGCGTAGATGCCACCTTCGGCATTAGTTATAACAGAGGAAAGTTTCTGAACCACATTTTCATTGATGTCTCTGGCAATTTCAAATCGCTTCGATTGCTCCGACACTTCAATAGAAAGCTTTAGTTGTTTTTCCTCGTAGACGAGGCGGTCGATTTCTGTACCAACGTGCACCATACGGGTCATAAGAAGCTGACCCAAAATCCATGAAAGAGATACCAAGCTAAGTGCCAGTAAGGCCAGAGTTAGGAAGATGACAACTCGACCAATTTCGCCAAGTTGGATCGTTCCACCAAACAGAGCCAAGTTAATCGTCGGATTAAACCCAACGTTGGCTGCAAACGCCAAGCCACCAAAAATGGTGACCCCGAAGTTGATTTCGCGCCAAGGCTTTGGGCTGAAAGCTCCAACCACAAAAGCGAAAAGCACAATTCCGATTGATCCAAATATTGGAAGTAACGAAAAACTCACCTGAACGAGGCTTGCTACCAGCACAAGTGCCGACGAGAGAAAACTTAGTCTTCTAACGAATAGAAAGCTGGTAGCAATAGCAAGGGAAGCAAACATCGCCACGATGCCTTGTGTTGCAAGATCAAGCCCACCAAGGGTAAGAAACACGAATGCCGCAAGGGCTATTTCTGGAAGCCAGTTTCTGGTTTGGATCCACCGAATCACCGGGACCTCCTGAAAGTGGCAATTTGTCGCAAGAAACAGTGGCTCCCCGGCTTGGACTCGAACCAAGAACCTATCGGTTAACAGCCGATTGCTC
>CAZKQH010000055.1:0-7933 GCA_964554845.1 uncultured Rhodoluna sp.
AGAATCTTCCCCGCAGCAATACCTTCTTCTTGTTGGCGCACTACGTTCTTTGGCCAGTAAAGAGCACGACTCTTCTTTGATGCTGGATTCATATTTACTGCGTGGCTTAGCAATTGCTGGATGGGCACCAAGCTTCGATAACTGCGCAAGGTGTGAGGCTCCTGGACCACACAGTGCATTCGTCATGCAGGTGGGATCCGTTGTATGCCAAGAGTGCAAGCCAATTGGTGCGGTATCTATTTCAACTCAGACCAGTGATCTACTTGGAGCATTACTTTCCGGGGATTGGAATCAGGCTGAGAAAGCATCAGATTCTGCTCGCTCCAGCGCTTCGGGTATTGTTGCTGCGTACAGTCAGTGGCACATCGAGCGGGGGCTAAAGTCCATGCCGCATGTAGAAAGAGCATGATGGATTTTCTTGAAGTTTCAAAGAAGGGGATCAAACCACCCAAGTTTGAAAAAGTCCCTAAGCATGTTGCCATCGTCATGGATGGAAATGGTCGCTGGGCAAACAAGCGAGGTTTGACTCGAGTCGAAGGGCATAAAGCCGGCGAGGCCGCTTTGCTCGATGTTGTCGCAGGAGCAATCGAAGCCGGAGTAAGCGAGCTAACTGTTTTTGCTTTCTCGACCGAGAACTGGAAGCGCTCTCCCGAAGAGGTTCGTTTTCTAATGGGCTTCAATAAGGATGTGTTGCGTGCACGTCGTGATCAGCTCAATCACTGGGGTGTGAAAGTGCGTTGGGTTGGCAGAAGGCCGAAACTATGGGCGAGCGTAATTGACGAACTTGAAGCTGCTCAAGAGCTAACTAAACGCAACAAGGTACTGACTCTAACGATGTGCGTTAACTACGGCTCTCGAATTGAAATCGTGGATGCTGTAAATGAGATTGCCTTGCTTGCAACTAAAAAGAAGATCAAGCCAGGTTCAGTCACCGAGAAAAGTTTCGGAAAGATGCTTTCGACCAACCCGCTTGGGGACGTTGACCTATTCATTCGATCATCTGGGGAAAAGCGAATCTCCAACTTCTTGCTTTGGCAGAGCGCCTACGCCGAGCTGGTCTTCAGCGAGGTGCTTTGGCCCGATTTTGACCGCAAGGAGCTTTGGGCGTCAATCGCTGAGTATTCCACCAGGCAGCGCCGTTTCGGTGCTACAATCGACAGCCCCAAGCCAAAGCCAGTCAAGTAAACTGGGCCTCGGTTCGGTTTCGGGCCTTTTTCTAGTCCCAATTTGGAGTTCACCGTGGCAATAACCAATCGCCTAGATTCAGCTATAGCGCTTGCCAAGCGCAGGGGTTTTGTTTTTCCCGCTGGAGAAATCTATGGTGGAACTCGCTCGGCTTGGGACTACGGACCATTGGGTGTTGAACTAAAAGAAAACATCAAGCGCCAATGGTGGCGGTCAGTTGTGAACAGCCGTGAGGACGTTGTCGGCCTGGATTCGTCTGTAATTCTTCCAAGAAGAGTTTGGGAAGCCTCGGGTCACGTCAAAGAATTTGTTGACCCGCTGATTGAGTGCACAAGTTGCCACAAGAGATTTAGAGCGGACCACCTCGAGGAAGCGTATGAGGAGAAAAAGGGTCGAGCTCCCGAGTCGATGAAGGATATCGCCTGCCCAAATTGTGGTACTCGCGATGCTTGGACAGAGCCAAAGCTCTTCAACGGTCTTCTGAAGACATTTCTGGGTCCTGTCGAAGACGAATCTGGAATGCACTACCTGAGACCGGAAACAGCTCAGGGAATTTTCGTGAATTTCGCAAATGTGCTAAACGCGGCTCGAATGAAGCCCCCATTTGGAATTGGTCAAATTGGTAAGAGTTTTAGAAATGAGATCACTCCAGGAAACTTTGTGTTTAGAACACGCGAGTTTGAACAGATGGAGATGGAGTTCTTCGTTGAACCAGGAACTGATGAAACTTGGCACGAATACTGGATACAGGAACGTTACAACTGGTACACCGACCTTGGTATCAACCCTGAGAATCTTCGTTTGTTTGAGCACCCGAAAGAAAAGCTTTCACACTACTCAAAGCGCACCGTTGACATCGAATATCGATTCGGTTTCCCCGGCAGTGAGTTCGGTGAGCTTGAAGGTGTTGCAAACCGTACTGATTTCGATCTAGCAACGCATGCTCGTGAATCTGGAGTTGACCTGAGCTATTTCGATCAGAACAAGGGCGAGCGATGGACACCGTATGTCATCGAACCAGCAGCTGGTTTAACAAGATCGCTTATGGCGTTTCTGGTCGATGCCTACGCGGAAGACGAAGCTCCAAACACCAAAGGTGGCGTAGATGTCAGAACAGTACTCCGCCTCGACTATCGACTAGCTCCAGTCAAAGCTGCAGTTCTTCCGCTTTCTCGAAACGAGGATTTGTCCCCAGTGGCGCGCAACCTGGCACAGGATCTACGAGGTGCTTGGAACATCGATTTTGATGACTCTGGAGCAATCGGACGTCGCTACCGTAGACAAGATGAGATTGGAACCCCGTTCTGTATCACTGTGGACTTTGAATCCCTTGAAGACCAAGCCGTCACAGTCCGTGAGCGCGACACCATGGCTCAGTCGCGCGTTTCACTAGACAAGCTCAAGGGCTATCTAGCCGAGAAGTTGGTCTAACTTTTCTCCCATGCAGGCTACACAAAAACCCGCACTAACTTATGGCAACATCGCCATTGATGTACCTGTTGTGCTTGCACCAATGGCTGGCATCACAAACACCGCGTATCGCAGGCTGTGCCAAGAATTCGGCGGCGGCCTTTACGTTTCCGAAATGGTAACTTCCCGCGCGCTTGTTGAACGTACTGAAGAATCCATGCGACTTATCGGTCACCACGAATCTGAAAAGGTGCGCTCGGTTCAGCTTTATGGAGTGGACCCAAAGACAATATCTGATGCAGTCACGATGCTGGTTGCGGAAGATCGTGCCGATCACATCGATTTGAACTTTGGCTGCCCAGTTCCAAAAGTCACTCGCAAAGGCGGGGGAGCTGCTCTTCCTTGGAAGAAAGACCTTTTCGAAGCTATTGTTCAATCGGCAGTGAAAGCAGCAGGCAGCATTCCTGTCACTGTCAAGATGCGAAAGGGCATCGACTCGGATCACCTAACTTTTCTTGATGCAGGTAAAGCCGCTCGTGACGCCGGGGTCGCAGCCGTTGCTCTTCACGGAAGAACTGCTGCCGATTACTACTCAGGTCAAGCCGACTGGGATTCCATTGCGCAGCTTCGCTCGGCTCTGCCAGATGTTCAGGTGCTTGGTAATGGCGATATCTGGAGCGCTCAGGACGCAGTAAATATGATGAAGCAAACCGGTGTTGATGGAGTAGTTGTTGGACGTGGCTGCCTTGGACGCCCATGGCTGTTTGCGGACTTGGAAAAAGCCTTTCGTTCCTATTTGGCAAATCCCAATGCCGAGATCGACTATTCGCAGATTCAGCCAAATTTGGGCGAGGTTGCTGACGCATTCAAGAAGCACGCGGTTTTGTTGGTGGAGTTTTTTGAAGACGAACTTCGTGCCTGCAGAGACATACGAAAGCATGTGGCCTGGTACTTCAAGGGCTATCCGGTAGGTGGAGAGTTCAGGGCAGCACTGGCAAGCGTTGAGAATCTGGATCACATGGACCAGCTTCTTGGAACACTAGATCGCTCCATGCCTTACCCAGGCGAGGAAGCTGAGGGACCTCGCGGTCGCGCCGGTTCGGTCAAGAGCTGTGCTCTACCTGAGCACTGGTTAGATTCGAGAGAACTTGGCGAATCCGCCAAGGCAACTCTTCTCGAGGCTGAACTAAATGTATCGGGGGGCTAAATGAGTACCCCAGGATACTCCTCAGCTGATATCGAGAGATTTGTTCCCGAGGATAGGTCTAATTCAGCAAAGCGCGGTGAATTTGCCAGAGACCGTGCCCGCGTGCTGCACTCATCCGCGCTTCGCCGCCTTGGAGCAAAGACTCAAGTCCTTTCGCCAACCAATGGGGATTTTGCAA
Organism: uncultured Rhodoluna sp.; assembly: GCA_964554845.1. Lineage (GTDB taxonomy): Bacteria > Actinomycetota > Actinomycetes > Actinomycetales > Microbacteriaceae > Rhodoluna. The sequence goes on from CAZKQH010000055.1 coordinate 3,981, forward strand.
GAACTAGGCTTACTCACTCTCTTGAGGTAGCTCAGGTTGGCCGCGAAATGGCGCAAGCGATTGGAGTCGATCCGGATGTTGTCGACACCGCTTGCCTGGCGCATGATCTAGGCCACCCGCCTTTTGGGCACAACGGCGAAAAAGCACTTAGCGTCTGGGCAGAGGACTTTGGCGGCTTCGAAGGTAACGCCCAAACGCTCAGGTTGTTATCTCGAATCGAACCAAAGGTTATTGATGCTTATGGTCAAACTCGAGGTTTGAATCTCACTAGAGCAAGTCTTGATGCCTCGTGCAAGTACCCCTGGGCTCGCTCGGAGGGGGTGTCTGAAGCAGGCGGAAATCAATCTGTGAAATTTGGCTACTACGAAGACGATTCAGAGGTTTTTGAGTTCTTGCGTAAAGGCTCTACCTCAAATAGAAAATGCATCGAAGCAGAGGTAATGGACTTTGCCGACGACGTTGCTTACTCCGTGCACGATTTCGAGGATGCTGTAGTTTCCGGATACGTGGATCTGGCAGAGCTGGCATCAGCATCAAACCACAACGATCTGTTTTCAAAGATTCAAAGCTGGGCGGCACCAGAACTATCAATCGATGAAATTCAGGCTGCCTTTGGCAGGCTTAGAGCCAACCTTCACTGGCTCAACAGCTACTCATCTTCTATGGCCGACCAAGCAACCCTAAAGAACTTAACTAGCTACCTAATTGGCTCTTTCGTTGGTAGATCAACCACAAGCACCCTCGAATCAAATGCATCAGCCCACCTTGTTCGCTATAACGGTTCCTTAGTAGTGCCGAGCGATGTCAAGGGCGAAATTGCAGTTCTGAAGGGAATCGTCTCAGTGTTTTTGATGACGGACGAAAAGCGTCAGCCCTACTACATCTGGCAACGCGAAGTTCTTACCGAGCTGGCCGAGGCTTTACTGGCCTCAAATGGAAAGCACCTGGATCACTATTGCCAGAGTGTCTGGGCTGAAGCCAAGACTGATAGCCAGAAGTACCGAGTGGTAGTTGACCAGGTCGCTTCACTAACTGACGTTTCAGCTTTGAACCTGCACGCTGAATTAAAGGGTAAATAGGATTAGCTGATGGCGGGAAAGATTAGCCCTAGGGACATCGAGGAAGTCAAAGCTCGAGTAAACATCGCTGATGTTGTCGGCTCCTACGTTGCATTAAAGCCTGCAAGTGCAGGAAGCCTTAAGGGCCTTTGCCCCTTCCATCAAGAAAAGTCACCATCGTTCAACGTAAGACCGCTGCAGGGTTTTTACCACTGTTTTGGTTGTGGGGCAGGGGGAGATGTCTATAAGTTTCTGCAGGAAATGGAATCTCTTAGTTTCTATGAAGCGGTTGAAAACCTAGCTGGCAAAGTCGGCTACACCCTCACTTATGAAGCCGGGTCTAAGGGTCCTGATCAAGGCCAGAAGGCGAGAATCTACGAGGCCAATGCGGCAGCGGCTAAGTATTTCCAAGATCAACTGATGACTGATCCGGCAATTCCAGGCCGGGAATTTTTGAAATCTCGCGGCTTTGACAAAGCAGCCGCAGAAATGTTTGGGGTTGGCTTTGCTCCAAAGGGCTGGAACAACCTGACGGATCACCTAAAGGCCATCGGTTTTACAGAAGAAGAGCTAATCACCGCATCCCTTTCTTCCAAGGGCGAGCGTGGGCTCTATGACAAGTTTCGCGGACGACTGATTTGGCCAATCCGAGATACCTCAAACCAGGTAATTGGATTTGGAGCCAGAAAACTCTTTGATGATGATCAGGGCCCTAAGTACCTAAATACTTCTGAGACACCGGTTTATCACAAGTCAGCTGTGCTCTATGGAATCGATTTAGCTAAGAAGGATATCTCCAAGTCTCAAAAAGTTGTAGTTGTTGAAGGGTATACCGATGTCATGGCATGCCATTTGGCGGGTATAACTACTGCAGTTGCTACCTGCGGTACCGCGTTTGGCGACGAACACATTCGAATTCTCAACCGAATGCTTTCAGCGAACGTTGATAATCCAGCCGAGGTCATTTTCACTTTCGATCCTGATGAGGCTGGTCAGAAGGCGGCTATGAGAGCCTTTGCCGACGCAGATAAGTTCCACGCAAATAGCTTTATAGCAGTTGGCCCCGACGGGCTGGACCCATCGGATCTTCGCGTTCAAAAAGGTGATGAAGCAGTTGCCTTGATGATTGAGAACAAGAAGCCAATCTATGAGTTCGCAATCAAACAGAAAATGAAGAACTTCAACCTAGATTCCGTCGAGGGTCGAGTCGGTGCCGCAAGGGCGTCGGCTTCTGTGATTGCAACAATTCGGGATTCAGCTCTAAGGTCGGTTTATATCGGAGAGTTAGCTAACTGGGTGAATCTTGACTTGTCGGAAGTTAGTGCCTTGGTTGATAGAGCAATCAAGGAAAAGGTTGTTTCAGCGGTTGCACCGCTTCGCCAAGATTCGGTCCCAGAAACCCCAGTTGAGACCGCTTTTCAAACCCCTGACCTAAAAGATCCAGCTGTGCGTTTCGAACGCCAGCTTCTTGAAGTCCTTGTTCAGCAACCCACTTTGGTCGCAGCCGAGGATATAAAGCAACTTTCGTCGGGGGATTTCCTTGCTGGAGCACACGGCGCAATTGCAAAGGCCATTTACTCAGCACTTGAGTATCGAAGTGACACTAACTGGCTGCCAAAGATTGCTGAAGAACTTGAACCGGTACTTCACTCAGCTCTTCGCTCTTTGGCTGCCACTGAGCTACCTGCCAGAAATGAGCAGGAGCTCGAAAGGTACGTTTCAGGGGTAGTCAACGCCGGCTACATCGCTTTGCTTACAAGGCAGAAGCTATCGATGCAGGCAGTACTTAGACAATTAGATCCTGCCGAGACAGCCAAGATCGAACAAATTCAGCGTGAGCTAATTTCCATTGAAGAGCGCAGAAGGAAGCTTCAAGGTGGATAACAATCTAATTGCGATCGAGCCTAAGAGTTTTGCTATTTATGAAGATGCTGTGGTTTCAGGCGGGGGACAGGTAGCACCACTTTCGAAAGAAGTTAAAGCACTCATTTGGACTGATTACTCAGCACCAGAGTTGTTATCTAAAACCTTGTCGGAGAATCCGCAAATTGAATGGGTGCAGCTTCCTTTTGCAGGCGTAGACGCCTTCGCTCAAATTCTCTCTGCACCAGTTCGATTTACTAGTGCCAAGGGTTCATACAAGGAACCCGTGGCTGAGCACGCACTTGCTTTGGCTCTGGCGCTTGGAAGAAAACTCCCTGTTCGTGTAAAGGCAACTAGCTGGGGCAAGCGCGAGGCGGTTAGCTTCTACGATTCGAACGTTTTGCTGATTGGGGCAGGCGGGATCACTGAAGAACTAATTGGGATGCTAAAGCCTTTCAGGGCAAAGATTTCGGTTTGCAGAAATCAAGACCAGATTCAAGTGCCTGGTGCAGATCAGGTTTTTGGACTTTCTAATTTAGATCAAAAGATTTCGGATGCAGACCTAGTAGTTGTTGCCTGTGCTTTGACAGATAGGACCCGGGGGCTATTTGACTTGAAGCTTTTCTCCAAGATGAAATCAACTGCATTTTTAGTGAACGTAGCACGAGGCCCAATCGTAAACACAGCCGATCTGCTCACTGCTTTGGATCAAGGACTGCTAGCTGGGGCTGCGGTGGATGTCACAGACCCGGAACCATTACCCGATGGGCATCCGATGTTTGGAAGAGATGACCTGATTGTCACTCCTCACACTGCCGATACCAAGGAAATAGTGGAAAGACACTTCGCCATCAGGGTTGAACACAACGTGAAAGCTTTTTTAGGTCAAGGCCCCTGGATTGGCCAAGTAGACCCAGAGCGGGGCTACTGAGGGCTCTGGAAGCCCCAAATTTTGGTAGTGTTGGTCTCTGCGAAAGCATTCCTCGGTAGCTCAATTGGCAGAGCAATCGGCTGTTAACCGATAGGTTCTTG
>CAZKQH010000056.1:0-7815 GCA_964554845.1 uncultured Rhodoluna sp.
GTTGCTGACCCATCAACTTTGGACTCTTCTAACACCAATAACTTGCTCCAATTAGCTCGTAAGCTTCACGACGAGCACGTGCGTGAAGGTATGGTCAAGCGTGATGAGCTCATCGCAGAAGGTCACGCAACCGCTGCTCGTCTAGTTCGCGAAGCGGAAGCTCAGCAGCGCTCCGACATGAACCGTCTAGAGCAGGAAAAGGCAGTTATCGAGCACAGCATCCAGCAGCTTCGTAGTTTTGAGCGTGAGTACCGCACTCGTCTAAAGTCCTACATCGAATCGCAATTGACCGAGTTAGATTCTGCAGGAGTTGCGCCAGCTCAGCAGGCTCCCGGTTACACTCCCGGCATCAGCGGGTAGTGCAGGTTCTTGAGCAATTCAAAACAAGTAGCTAGCCGCTGGCTATATCTGGTTGTTGCACTTGTTCTAATCGCAGTTGATCAGTTCACAAAAAATCTCGCGATAGCCGCCCTAAAACCTGGAATCGGCTATCCGGTTATTGGCGAGGTGCTTTCATGGCGTTTGATTTATAACGACTCGGCAGCCTTTTCCCTCGGTTTTGGTCAAACTTGGATTCTTGCAGTTATCGGCGCACTCGCTACTTTGGCAATAATTTGGTTTTCCCGAAGAATTACTTCACGCTCGTGGGCGGTGATGGCTGGCGTATTTCTTGCTGGGGTAGTCGGTAATCTTATTGACCGTTTGATTAGAGAGCCAAGTATTGGCAATGGTCACGTAGTTGACTTCATCCAAATTCCCTTCAACTTCCCGGTATTCAACCTCGCGGATATTTTTATTGTCACTATGGCTACATTGACGGTTATCAGAGTATTCCGGGGTGAAAACTTCGGTGGCGTTGCACCGAGAAGAAAATGAATCAGTCTTTTGAAATAGATCAGTCACTTGCGGGTGAGCGCGTCGATACCGCAATTGCGCGCTTACTTGGAATATCTCGATCGGCGGCAGCGGAACTTTGCGAAACGGGTGGTGCCCGAATTGGTAAGAAAACTCTCGGAAAATCCGATCGGGTCAATCTAGCTGATCTGCTTGAAGTTGAACAACCAAGAGCTGTTCAAGAACTCAAGGTAGTTGCCACTCCAGTGGATGAGTTACTTGTGATTTATCAAGACGATGATCTGGTCATAGTTGATAAACCAGCCGGGGTTGTTGCTCACCCAACGGTTGGCTACGAAGGCCCAACTGTAGCTGGTGCATTACTGGCACGTGGAATTCAACTAACAACTTCCGGGGCCCAAGAGCGTCAAGGGATAGTCCAGCGACTAGATGTTGGAACAAGTGGGTTGATGATGCTCGCAAAATCCGAGCTGGCCTACTCGAGATTGAAGCAAAATTTTCGGGATAGAACAGTAAAAAAGATATATCACGCCATAATTCAAGGTCACCCAGATCCGATGGAAGGCACCTTTGATGCACCCATCGGAAGACACCCAAAAGCCGAGTTCAAGTTCGCTGTCATGGAAGACGGCAAGGAATCTGTCACTCATTACAAAGTCCTTGAATTGTTTCCCGCTGTGGCTCTTTGCGAGGTGAACTTAGAAACCGGAAGAACGCACCAGATCCGCGTTCACTTTTCGGCTTTTAAACATCCCCTTCTTGGGGACACCATGTACGGGGCAGATCCAACTCTTGCCAAAAAGCTCGGGATTAACCGTCAGTGGCTGCATGCCAAAGAACTTGGGTTCATCCACCCCATCACAGGTAAGCCGATGCATTTTGTCTCGGAGTACCCTAAGGACTTGGCCGAAGTGCTTGTGAAGCTCCGGGGCTAGAAACCCTTAGGCTAAAAATCCCACCAACCACTGCTATTTCTAGGGGCCCACTTGTCAGCTAAAGAATCCTTTGTGCACCTCCATGTGCACAGCGAGTATTCAATGCTCGATGGCGCCGCCAGGGTAAAACCATTGACTGAGGAAGCTGCTCGGTTGGGAATGCCAGCAATAGCAATCACTGATCACGGAAATAACTTTGGCGCATACGATTTCTATCAAACTGCCAAAGCTAACGGAATCAAGCCAATAATCGGAATCGAAGCCTACCTTTCGCCCGGCACCCCCCGAACAGAACGTACCCGAGTTCAGTGGGGAGTCGGTGGCGAAGATGATGTTTCCGGTGGAGGAGCATTCACGCACCTAACAATGTTTGCCGAAACCACCGAAGGCATGTACAACCTCTTCAAAATGTCTTCCAAGGCCTGGTTGGACGGCTTCTATTTCAAGCCTCGTATGGACCGAGAGCTCCTGCAGGAACATGGCAAAGGAATTATCGCAACCACCGGTTGTGCCTCGGGCGAAGTGCAGACCCTGATTCGTCTGGGCCAATACGACAAGGCCCTTGAGGCGGCAGCGTTCTATCGCGACGTTTTTGGCAAAGACAACTATTTTGTCGAGATCATGGATCATGGAATTGACATTGAACGTCGTGCGATGCCGGAATTATTGCGATTGGCAAAAGACCTTTCCTTGCCGCTGGTGGCAACAAATGATCTTCACTACACCCACGCCTCTGATTCGGTTAGCCACGAAGCATTGTTGTGCGTGCAATCTGGAACAAACTTACTTGACCCGAATCGATTCAAATTCGATGGGCGTGAGTACTACCTAAAAACTGCTGAGCAGATGAGAGAGATATTCAGAGATCACCCTGAGTCATGTGACAACACGTTGTTGATAGCTGAAAGATGCAATGTGGAGTTCAAAAAGCGTGATTTGATGCCAAAGTTCCCTCTTCCCGAGGGAGAAACGGAAGCAAGCTGGTTTGCCAAGGAAGTGGACAAGGGAATGAAGCGCCGCTACGGCGAGGTAGTTCCTGAGCGTCAAGCAAAACAAGCCGAATACGAAGTAAATGTAATCGCGCAAATGGGCTTCCCTGGATACTTCCTAGTGGTTTCAGACTTTATTGCTTGGGCTAGAGCACAAGGGATTCGAGTCGGACCCGGTCGTGGTTCTGCAGCAGGATCCATCGTTGCTTATGCGATGGGAATCACTGAACTCGATCCAATCGTTCATGGTCTAATTTTTGAGCGCTTTTTGAATCCTGAGCGTGTTTCACCGCCAGATATAGATGTTGATTTTGACGATCGAAGACGCGGTGAGGTGATTAGGTACGTAAGCCAAAAATATGGCGAGGATCGCGTAGCTCAGATTGTGACCTTTGGAACCATTAAGGCCAAACAAGCCCTAAAAGATTCTGCTCGCGTTCTCGGCATGCCGTATGCGGCGGGGGAGAAGCTCACAAAGTTGATGCCCCCGATGGTTCTAGGTCGCGATGTGACCTTAGGAGAGTTGGTTGAAAAGCCAAAGGACAAACAAGCCGATCAAAACTCTCGCTACAAAGAAGCTGCGGAGTTTCGCGAGGCACTAGAAAACGATTCGGATTCGGCAAAGATATTCGAACTTGCCCGGGGACTTGAAAATTTGAAGCGCCAATGGGGTGTACATGCAGCCGGTGTAATCATGTCTGCCGAGCCTCTTTTGGATGTGATTCCAATCATGCGTCGCGAGGATGACGGTGCCGTAATCACTCAGTTTGATCAGCCACCTTGCGAAAAACTAGGTCTTCTGAAGATGGATTTCTTGGGGTTGAGAAACCTAACCGTCTTGGATGATGCACTTGCAAACATCAAAGCTAACCGTGGGGTGAGCGTGGTTCTTGAGGAGCTCGATTTAAATTCAGACCAGAACACCTTCGAGCTTTTATCCAGAGGGGACACCCTTGGGGTATTTCAGCTCGACGGTGCTCAGATGCGCTCTCTACTAAGAATGCTCAAGCCAAGTGAATTCGAACACATCTCGGCTGTTATAGCGCTTTACCGACCAGGGCCGATGGGAGAGAAATCTCACACCAATTACGCCTTACGTAAAAATGGTCTTCAGAAATCCGAAGCAATCCATCCGGAACTAGCAGCACCACTAGCAGAGATTCTGGATCCAACTTATGGACTGATTGTTTATCAGGAGCAGGTAATGGCGGTTGCGCAAAAGGTAGCCGGCTTCAGCCTGGCGCAGGCAGATCTGCTTAGACGAGCGATGGGTAAAAAAGATAAGAAGGAGCTGGATCGCTCCTACAAGGATTTCAGCGAGGGCATGGCCGGCCAGGGATACTCTGAACCGGCAATCGAAACGCTTTGGAAGACGCTTCTTCCATTCGCCGACTACGCCTTCAATAAGGCACACAGTGCCGGTTACGGTGTTTTGAGTTATTGGACTGCCTATCTAAAGGCAAACTATCCTGCCGAGTACATGGCTGCACTTCTTACTTCAGTAGGGGATTCGAAAGACAAGCTGGCAATCTACCTGAATGAATGTCGTCGAATGAACATTCAAGTACTTGCCCCAGATGTAAATCAGTCAATTGGTCCATTTAGCGCCGTTGGTGACACCATTCGCTTTGGACTTGGTGCAATTCGCAATGTAGGGCACAACGTTGTTGATGGCATCATTACAGCCCGCAAGGATAAACCCTTTGCCTCTTTCACTGATTTTTTGAGACGTGCGCCTCAGCAAGTCTGCTCCAAGAGAACTATCGAGTCATTGATAAAAGCCGGTGCTTTTGACTCTCTTGGGCACACCAGGCGGTCCTTAATTGAAATTCACGAAGAAGCTGTTGATTCTCAATCCGTTATCAAGCGACACGAATCAACCGGTCAGGTGGATCTCTTTGGAGATTTGTTTGCGGATTCTGATTCGCAGCTGGTGATTCCAAATCGGCCTGAGTGGCCAAAGGCTGAAAAGCTTGCACACGAACGCGAAATGCTTGGTCTGTATGTTTCAGACCACCCACTTGCTGGAAGAGAACGGCAACTCGCTCAGTTTGCCGATTTCACAATTGGTGATCTGTTGACCAGTGAGGAAATTCGTGATGGCGAGACTGTAACTATTGCAGGATTGATCTCAAGTGTGACCCACCGAGTTGCTAGATCTTCAGGGAATCCCTACGCCAATGTCATTATCGAAGACTTTGAGGGTGAAATGTCTGTGATGTTTATGGGAAAAACCTATAAAGAGTACTCAGAAGCACTGATAAACGATGAGGTAGTAATCATCCGCGGTCGCATTAATGCAAGAGACGACGGCTATGCGATTTCAGCCTTCTCCATGGAAACTATCGCTCTAGGCTCTGAGGGAGCAAATCAAGGGCCGCTAAGACTCCAGATCCAAGAAGCCGACGCCACCAGGACTGTACTTGAAAATCTCGATGCTACCTTGAGGGCTCATCCAGGCAAAGAAGAAGTGCAGCTTACTTTTATTGATGAGTTAAACCCAAGAAGCTTTAAATTGTCTCCAAAAGTAAAGATCACTGATGACCTTATCGGTGAGCTAAAGGCTTTGCTTGGTTCAGGGTCTTTGGTTCAAAGTGCGGTTTCTGCTGGATTGAAATAAGAGCGCTGAAAATACAACAGACCCTTATCCAGCGTCCCAAGTTTGCCCGAAAGCACTTCTGATACAAATACGGCATTCTGCTCAACGCGGTGAAATTCCCTAACCTTCGCAAAAAGCACCGCAGTGGCGTCCCTGAACACCGGAAGCCCAAACTCGGAGAAGTCCCAATCCGAATCGGCGAAACGTTGAGCTTGGTCTTCTGCCATCTTTTTCGCAAGGCTAAGGTTTTTGGCTCCAAGCATGTGAAGGGCTAAATGTGTTGCGTTTGAAAGGGCCGGCCAAGAAGATGAGCCCTGTGAAACATTGAAGGTCACCAACGCGGGGTTTGAACCCAGTGAAGTCAAAGAGGTTGCGGTAAAACCAACGGGATCCCCAGATTCTGATTTGGTTGTGATCACTGCCACTCCGGAAGCGTGGCGCCTGAAGGCGGCCTTCAAAGCTTCAGAGGGGTCGTGGTTTAGGTCTTTTTCAAGCATCGAGTACAAGATTAGCTCAGCCCTCAGCAATAACCGACCAAATAGACTAAGGCCACAATCTTCGAACAGAGAGCTCGGGGCAATGCCAATTATTCGCCAGCTGGATCTTCGTGGACAGCTGTTAACCGAAGCCAAAATCAACATGTTGCTTCCTCGAGCCAAACAAGACGGCTTATCGGCCGAGCAAGTAGCAGGTGAGGTAATTGCTGGCGTAAAAAATGGGGGAGCAGGCTACCTAAGAAAGCTGGCTCAGGACTTGGACGGTTTCGATCCAGAACCTTTGAGGGTGTCCAGCAAAGAACTCCAGTCCGCGCTAGAAGGCTGTGATGCGGCACTTCGTTCTGCAATTGAAATGGCAATTGAGCGCAATCGTATAGTTTCTCAAGCCGCTTTGCCTAAGGCGTTCACGATTGAGCTATCAAATGGTGCAAAGGTTTCGCAGCGCTACGTCCCGATGGATTCGGTGGGACTTTACGCACCGGGTGGAAAAGCTGTTTATCCATCAAGCGTGATTATGAATGCGGTACCTGCTCAAGTAGCCAAGGTTCCTCGCATTGTTTTAGCTAGCCCAGGTCAAAAACAATTTGCTGGCCGTCCCCACCCAAACGTGCTTGCTGCCGCAGCCATGCTTGGTTTGGATGAGGTTTATTGCATGGGAGGGCCGGCAGCAATTGCTGCATTTGCATTTGGCCTTGATGATGCCAATTTGCCACCCGTACGATTAGTCACCGGACCCGGAAACGCTTATGTAGCTGCGGCAAAGCGATTGGTTCGCTCGGAAGTGGCAATTGACTCCGAAGCTGGCACAACAGAAATTTTGATTATTGCCGATAAAAGTGCGAACCCAAAGTTTGTTGCTGCTGATTTGATTTCGCAGGCCGAACACGATGAGGCGGCTGCGGTGTTGCTGGTTACCGACTCGGAAGAGTTAATCCAAAAAGTACTGGTTGAACTTCAAAGCCAGCTAAGTGATGCTAAACACTCCGTTCGCATTTCACAGGCGCTGGGCGGAGATCAATCGGCACTTGTATTGGTTGATGATATTGAAGCTGCTGTAGAGGTTTCCAATCACTACGCAACTGAGCACTTAGAGCTGCTAGTTGCAGATCCTGCTGCTCTCCTTAGCTCAATCACCAATGCTGGGGCGGTGTTTCTCGGGGAGTATTCACCGGTTAGTGTTGGAGATTATTTGGCCGGGTCGAACCACGTTCTGCCAACCGGCGGCAGTGCCAAATCTTCCTCAGGGCTTGGTGTTCACACATTCTTGCGAACTCAACAAGTAATTGATTACGCAGAAGAAGGACTAGCTGCGGTTTCAAGCTCACTCCCAATTTTTGCGCAAGCCGAGGATCTTCCAGCTCACGGAAGTGCCGTTTCAAAGCGCTTCGAAGGCAAATAGTTATTTGGAACTGGAAAACAAGAGCAATTTCGATGGCAGCACTCTAAAATTAGATTTAGGAAAGGAGTCAGCGTGCATTGTCCGTTTTGTCGCTATGCCGATTCTCGTGTGACTGACTCCCGAACCAGCGAAGATGGTTCCGCAATCAGGAGGCGCCGTCAGTGCCCAGAATGCGGAAAGAGATTTACAACTTCTGAAACTGCATCCCTTACGGTCATAAAACGAAGTGGAGTCACAGAGCCTTTCAGTCGCGAGAAGATTGTCAGCGGTGTAGGCAAAGCATGCCAAGGAAGACCCGTCTCCGATGCTGATCTTGCGGTCTTAGCTCAGCAGGTGGAGGAAATAATCAGATCTTCTGGTGCAGCTCAAGTAGAGGCGCACGAGATTGGCCTTGCCATTTTGGAACCGCTTCGAGCACTTGATGAAGTTGCGTTTATGAGATTTGCGAGTGTCTACCAGGGCTGGGAATCGCTGGAAGATTTCGAGGCTGCCATCAGCGTGCTTCGCGCTAGTAGTGATATTCAATCCGAGGGCAGCAAAG
>CAZKQH010000057.1:0-7672 GCA_964554845.1 uncultured Rhodoluna sp.
ACCGGGATGGATCTGCTAGTTGACTCTCAGTCAAGCGCAACGTCAATAGCGTCCCTAGGTTTTGGCGCTTCAACACTTAGGTTCGCGGGTCCGTTAGGAAGATTTCTTGACGTTGCTGAACTAGAGGGGCGTTCGGTAGCTACCGCGTATCCAAACTTGGTAAAGAGCTATCTTCAGACAAAAGGTATCAACGCCAAAGTGATAACTCTAGATGGTGCTGTTGAGGTCGCGGTTCGTCTTGGCGTTGCGGAAGCTGTTGCTGATGTTGTATCTACGGGAAGCACATTGAGGCAAGCAGGACTTGAGGTGTTCGGCCCGGTTATCTTAGAAAGCGAAGCCCAGTTGATTGTCTCCCTTGGCAAGGACTCGGCTTGCGAAGGCCTACTTCAAAGACTTGAAGGTGTTCGAGTAGCGAGAGAGTACGTGATTTTTGATTACGACTGCCCAATTACTTTGGTTGAAGTGGCCTCCAAGGTGACCCCTGGTATCGAGTCTCCAACTATTTCTCCACTTAGGGATCAAAACTGGGTGGCCATACGCGCCCTAGTCAAGGCAGCCGAAACCAACGAAAAGATGGACGAGCTTTACAAACTCGGAGCTAGGGCTATTTTGGTTAGCGCTATCCATGCCGCGAGAATCTAATGGCTTTGAGAACGAGGATCATTCCCTGTCTTGACGTTGCCGGGGGTCGGGTAGTCAAAGGCGTGAACTTCGAAAATCTTGTTGATGCCGGAGATCCGGTTGAACTTGCCTACAGATACTACCTTGAAGGTGCCGACGAGATAACGTTCCTGGATGTCAACGCTTCGAAAGAGGGCAGGGGAGCAGTTCTTGACCTAGTTCGAAGAACTGCAGAAAGAGTCTTCATCCCACTAACGGTGGGCGGGGGTATCCGATCAGTTGATGATGTATCGGCTGCTTTAGAGGCAGGCGCCGATAAAGTCTCGATTGCCTCAGCCGCAGTCTCAAGGCCAAATCTTGTCTCTGAGGTTTCGAATCAGTTTGGGTCTCAGGTACTAGTGGTTTCACTTGATCTGAAGCGAAAAGATTCCATGGCAAGCGGCTACACAGTCACAAGTCACGGGGGTAGCGTGGACGAGAACATTGACGCCGTCAGTTGGATTGATAAGGTTCAGGATCTAGGTGCCGGGGAGTTGTTGGTTAACAGTATTGATACCGATGGAACCGGTCAGGGTTTTGACCTGCCTCTTCTAGAGAAGGTTTTATCTGCTGCACGTGTTCCGGTAATTGCATCTGGCGGCGCAGGGTCAATTGAAGATTTTCTGGCAGCCGCAGAATGTGGAGTTGATGCAATTCTCGCCGCCTCAGTATTTCATCGAGAGATTGTCTCGATTTCCGAAGTCAAGACATACCTAGCTGGTTCTGGAGTCTTGGTTAGGGCAATGACATGAGAATTGGAGATTTGAAGTTTGACAGTGCTGGATTGATTCCAGCGGTCGTACAGAGCGTTTCAGATAATAAAGTGCTGATGGTGGCCTACATGTCTTTAGAGAGCCTCGAGCTTTCCTTAGCTTTAGGTCAGACACATTTTTTCTCCCGGTCTCGAGGACAGGTGTGGCACAAGGGGGCAACTTCAGGAAACACTCAAAACATAGTTTCTATACTTTCCGACTGCGACGGCGATTCGCTTCTCGTGCTTGTTGAAGCGGATGGTGCAGCTTGCCACACTGGTGAACGCAGTTGTTTTGACAATTTCGAACCACTGGAGCAAAAGTGATTTCGAGAAGTGAGTTCTTGGAGCTGGCTAAGTCCTATCAGGTAATCCCGATTGTGGACTCGGTGTTTTCTGGCACAGAAACACCATTGACAATCTTTGAAAAGCTTGCCTCTTCGAAACCGGGCAGTTTCTTACTGGAATCTGCCGAAGCAGGAGTTTGGTCAAGGTATAGCTTTATCGGGGTAGAAAACTATGGTTTCTTGGTCTCTTCAGATGGCGCCGTCAAATGGAATGCCCTTGAAGCCCACTCACCTGTGCCTTTTGATGGCAAAAGCCTCGACGGATTATCGGAACTCGAAGCGCTAGAGCTTATGCAAGGCAGCTGGAAGGCAGCTACTGTTGCCGGACTTCCACCGTTAGTTTCTGGCCTAGTCGGACTCTTAAGTTGGGACACAGTCCATCAGATTGAGCGACTTGGTTCTCGTAAATCAAAGGAGCTGAAAGTCCCTGATATGGCAATGGCTGTCATTAGAGACTTGGTGGTTGTTGATCACCAGGAATCTACTCTCAAACTGGTTTCAAACGTTTACTTGGGACAAGGTCGAAATCCTGAGTCCGAATATGAGCTTGCTATTGAACGAATAGGCGAAATGAGGAGCCAGCTATTAGAGCCAACTGTGCCATTCATAGCTGATGTCAATTTACAGAGTGAACCCGCCTTTTCTCGCCGGACAAGTGATCTTGATTTCTACGAACTTGTAAACAAAGCCAAACAACATGTAGTTGCTGGGGATGTTTTCCAAGTTGTGATCTCCCAGCGCTTTGATACCAAGGTCTCCGCGACACCTTTGGATGTTTATCGGATGCTTAGAGCAATCAATCCAAGTCCATATATGTACCTACTCAATTTCTTTGACGCAGATGGACCTTTTTCCGTGGTTGGTTCGTCACCTGAAGCATTGGTTCGAGTAAAGGCCGGTTCAGCAGTGCTTCATCCGATTGCCGGATCAAGGCCCCGTGGGACAGACGTCGAAGCCGACACTGCCCTTGCGGAAGAACTGCTAGGTGACGCCAAGGAAAAGGCTGAGCATCTGATGCTTGTTGACCTTGCAAGAAACGATTTACTGAAAGTTTGCGACGCCAGTTCAGTAAATGTCACGGAGTTTATGACTGTTGAACGCTATAGCCACATTATGCACCTTGTTTCAACGGTGGAAGGTGTTCTCGGCGAAGGGGTGTCGGCAGTAGATGTGGTGCGAGCAACTTTCCCGGCTGGCACCTTATCCGGTGCCCCTAAACCACGTGCTTTGGAAATTATCGAACAACTTGAGCCAACTAATAGAGGCTTGTTTGGGGGAGTAGTTGGTTATTTTGATTTTGCGGGAAATGCCGATCTTGCAATTGCCATTAGAACAGCCGTTATCCGGGATGGGTTTGCCCACGTGCAAGCCGGTGCTGGGATTGTGTTGGACAGTATTCCAGAACTTGAGAATCAAGAAACCCTCAACAAAGCATCGGCTCCTCTTCGAGCAATTCAAGCGGCGAACACTTTGAAGAGGCATCAGTTATGAATTTGAGACGGATTACAATCGCATGGTTTGCAAGCATTCTTCTGCTAGCTGTTTTTGCTGGCCTCAGCTGGGTTAATCTTGAACTTACTCCAGAAGCGGGTGCGCAAAGCTTTGAGATATCCGGTTACCAGACATATCCGATAATCTCTGCACTATTGCTACTCCAAGCAGCTGCCCTGCTTGCGTCGGTACTGACACCGGCAGTTGTGGGCAGGGCCATTTCGGGATTGATGCTACTAGCTATGCTTGTGCACGGGTTTTATGTTGTTGTGGGGCTGCAACCCAATCTCCAGAATGCCATCGCGATTCAGATAAGTGAAATCACGGGTGTTTCTGGAACTCTAAGCCAGGCGCAATTTGTTGAATTCGCTGGGGATACCTATCTATGGCTAGGTTACGTAATTGCCCTAGCAGCGAACCTAGCCGTCTTGCTAACCAGGGCGATTTCAAGAATTCAGTTGTCAAAATCAAGCCGAAACAGGAAAGAGATCATCGAAGAGCCAGATTTGTGGGAGACACAGAAGTAGCAACTGATTTGGTAAAGTACTAAATAAGAGGAGATTTTATGTCTGAGAACCAAATCGAGCCAGGCCACGGGGACTCTGTTGCTGCCTGGACCACAGTAAGCATTGTTATCGCCGCTTTTGCGATCGGCACCCTATTTTTCTGGTTGGACATCCCCGCTTTAGTTTGGGCTTCCGCCGGCCTTGCAGTTGCAGGTGTTGGTCTTGGCCTTTACCTCAAGAAAGCTGGCTACGGGGTCGGCGGATCAAAGTCAAAGCACTAAGTGCTTGAGTCTCTATACGCGGGAGCCTTAGCAGACGCGAAGACCCGTCAGGAACTAGTTTCTCTGTCAGAGATCGAACAATTGGCCTTAGAAACAAATCCGGCTCTAGATGCAATTGGTCTTTTGGGCTCTGGAGAGTTTGTCAAAGTAATTGCAGAGATAAAGCGAGCCAGTCCTTCAAAGGGGCACCTGGCAGCTATTCCTGATCCAGCCAAGCATGCAATCATGTACCGGTCTTCGGGAGCGTCGGCTATAAGTGTTCTGACGGAACAGCGATCGTTTTTGGGCAACCTGAAGGATTTTGATGAGGTTCGTTCCGCAGTTTCGCTGCCGTTATTGCGTAAGGATTTCATAGCCAACGAGTATCAAGTGTTCGAAGCGCGAGCTCATGGGGCAGACATCGTTCTTCTGATTGCTGCAGGGCTCGATCCTGCTGACTTGATTCGACTTAAAGCACTCATTGAATCTCTTGGGATGACGGCTTTTATTGAAACCCACAATCGCATCGAAGTTGAATTTGCTGCATCTATTGATGCCAAGTTAGTGGGGGTTAATGCCCGTGATCTAACAACGTTCGAAACCAATCGAACCCTCTTTGAGCAGCTAGTTCACATTTTGCCTCGAGATTGCATAAAAGTAGCCGAGTCAGCTGTTCGTGGAGTCGAAGATGTAGAGGCATACGCCGCAGCCGGAGCGGATTGTGTTCTGGTTGGAGAGGCGCTGGTCACTGGGGATGCCCAAGACCTTCTTAGGGCTTTTTCTAGAATTGCCAAGGCTTAGACTTTTAGGATGGCGCAGAAACTATCAGAGCAAGTTGGCCCCTACTTTGGGGCCTTCGGTGGAAGATTTGTGCCTGAATCACTCATCGGTGCGTTGGATGAGCTTGACTCAACCTATCAACACGCAAAATCTGACCCTGCGTTTGTTGCGGAGCTTGCAAATTTACACAGGACCTACACGGGTAGGCCATCAATAATCACGGAAGCTCCGAAGTTTGCGGCTTCGGTTGGTGAAATCAGAGTATTTCTAAAGCGAGAAGATCTCAATCATACTGGCTCGCACAAGATAAACAACGTTCTTGGACAAGCACTGCTGGCAAAGCGAATGGGGAAATCCAGAATCATTGCCGAAACTGGTGCAGGTCAGCACGGTGTAGCAAGTGCCACAGCCGCCGCATTGCTTGGGCTGGAATGCGTTGTTTACATGGGGGAAGTCGATACTATTCGCCAAGCCTTGAATGTGGCGCGCATGAGGTTACTTGGAGCACAAGTTATTCCAGTAGTGACGGGCTCTAGAACTCTAAAAGATGCCATCAATGAAGCTCTGCGCGATTGGGTTGCAAATGTTGAGAACACTCACTACTTACTTGGTACCGTTGCCGGCCCGCACCCTTTCCCGACCATGGTTAGAGACTTTCACTCGGTAATCGGTATTGAGGCTCGCCAACAGATGCTCGATCAGTTCGGTTCCTTACCAGATGTTGTTGCCGCTTGCGTCGGTGGTGGCTCAAACGCAATCGGCATTTTCCATGCTTTCCTTGATGATCAGAACGTAAGGCTTGTTGGAATGGAGGCCGCAGGAGACGGTGTTGAAACTCTTCGCCATGCTGCAACGCTAAGTATGGGTCGTCCTGGAGTGCTACATGGAGCCAAAAGCTACTTGTTGCAAGATGAAGATGGTCAAACATTAGAATCTCACTCAATCTCTGCAGGACTCGATTACCCAGGAGTTGGCCCTGAACACTCATGGCTCAAAGACATCGGTAGAGCTGAATACATTCCAATTACTGACACCGAGGCTATGTCCGCGCTTAAGTTACTCAGTCAGACTGAGGGAATCATTCCAGCGATTGAGACTGCCCATGCTTTAGCTGGGGTTGAGAAACTAATGCCCTCACTAAAACATGGTTCAAAGATCTTGATTAACCTAAGCGGTCGTGGCGATAAGGACATGGAAACCGCAGCGAAGTACTTCGGGTTGATCTGATGAGCACCACTGAGCAGATTCTTAGAGCCAATCGCGAAAACGGTGGTTCACTGATTGGCTATTTCCCACTGGGATACCCGAGCTTAGAGGAATCAGTGGAAGCCGCTGTTGCTATGTGTGAGGCAGGTTGTGATGTGCTCGAACTTGGTATCCCTTACAGCGATCCCGTCATGGATGGTCTAGTAATCCAAGAAGCCACAGAAACAGCATTGGCTAATGGCTTTAAGCTCAAGGACACCTTTGCAGCTGTAAAAGCTGTGACATCGAGAGTGGACACCCCAGTATTGGTGATGACTTACTGGAATCCAGTTATGCAGTATGGGGAAGCGCGTTTTGCCAAGGACCTCGCAGATTCGGGAGCAGCGGGTGCCATCACCCCGGATCTGATTCCCGATGAGGCAGGCAGTTGGATTAGCGCAACTGATGCTCATGGATTGGATCGAGTGTTTCTGGCCACACCGACTTCTACAGGTAAAAGAACCCAACGAGCGTGCGATAGCTCGAAGGGCTTCGTGTATGCCGTCTCCACCATGGGTATCACGGGAGCAAGAGATGACCTTGATCAGAACGCCAAGAAGGTTGTATCGGAAGTTAGAGCGCAATCTCCCGAATCAATGACAGCAGTCGGTATTGGTGTTTCAACCGCATCTCAGGTTCGAGAAATTAATGGCTACGCCGATGGTGCCATCGTTGGATCAGCTTTCGTTCGCGCTTACCAACAAGGAGGTATCGAAGCACTACGTGCCAAGGTATCCGAACTAGCAAAAGGAAAAACTAAATGAAGAGCTTCATCCTCTTATCCATTCCTTCACCAGACGTAAGCTACATTGAGCTGGGTCCATTGAGGATTCATTTCTATGCATTGTTCATTCTTGCTGGAATCATTCTTGCCCTGATTTTGACAGAGTCGAGGTTGCGTTCAAGGGGTGCAGAGTCTGGAATTGCGCTAGATATTTCCCTATGGGCTATTCCCCTCGGGATACTCGGGGGCCGTTTCTTCCACGTTGTGACACACCCCAACGATTATTTCTTTCCTGGTGCTGATTTTCTTGCCGTCTTTAGGATTTGGGAAGGCGGGCTTGCGATTTATGGGGCGTTGATTTTTGGAGCTATTGGAGCTGCTATCGGAGCTCGCGCTGCCGGCATTAAGTTCACCTCATACCTTGACGCTGTTGCGCCGGGGGTTTTACTTGCTCAAGCAGTTGGACGTTGGGGGAACTATTTCAATAACGAGCTTTTTGGTATCCCAACAGATTTGCCTTGGGGTCTCGAGATTTCCAGCAGTAATCCCGCATATCCTGCAGGTCTTCCAGAGGGAGTTCTATTCCACCCGACATTTCTTTATGAGTCGATCTGGTCTTTAGCCGGTGTTGCACTATTACTAGCGGCCGATCAAAAGTTCAATTTACGCTGGGGAAAAATGATGGGTCTGTACCTGGTGTACTACTCGATCGGAAGAGTCTGGATTGAGGCTATTCGTATTGACCCGAGTGAAGTCTTGCTGGGACTGCGAGTAAACATCTGGTCGGCCATCGTTGGCATCGCCCTAGGATTGGCCATCATTGTCATCCAAGCCAGACGCCACCCAGGACTTGAAGACACTGTGTATAAACCAGGGAAAGCGCCAGCGCTTCCTACCCATGTTGCTGA
>CAZKQH010000058.1:0-7646 GCA_964554845.1 uncultured Rhodoluna sp.
CTGATTCGTTGGTGGTCTTGCCAAGTAGACGATCAGTGACCTTTGCGTCAAGGCTTGAAATAACAAGATCTGCCTGGTACTCGCCCTTGGCTGTTGTCACCTTGTTTTTCGAGATTGCGGTTACCTTCTCATTCAGGGAGATTTCAACACCGGCATGGCGGGCAAGTTTTTCAAGAGTCAACGGAATCTCGTTGACTCCGCCAACTGGAACCAAGACCTTTTGGGTAGCCATAACCGCAGGCATGGTTGCAAAAAGTGCCAGTGTGCTCTCAGGGGCAACGCCTGCATTCAAAGTGTGAATCGAGATGATCTCTTTGAGACCAACCGGTAGCCACTTCAATCCATCGAGGTAGCTCTTGGTTGTTAGGCGTATTCCGTAATTTGAAACCAGCTTGCTAACCGCTGGAACTGCTTTTGGACTCATTGAGGTGTTTGTAAGTAGCGTGGTGATTTCTTTATCGAGCTTGCCGTGCACGGCTTCGAACCGAGCCCAAGGCTCGTGCCATTTGTTACCTGGCTCAACAGGAAGCAAGCACTTATCGCCTTTATAGAAGTACTCACCGACTTCGGAAAGGGGTTCAAATTCAATCGGTGCAATTTCGCTTGCCTTTGGGCCTGTGCCTAAGTTGTCATACCTACGAATGAACTCTTCCCACACTCCCGGGAAGGTCACAAGAGCAGGGCCAGTGTCCATTCGCTGACCATCAACGACTATGCGCTTTGATTTGCCGCCGATCCAGCTGGCGCCTTCAATGAGCTTTACTTTGTGGCCGGCTTTAGCAAGAAGCGAAGCAGTTGCAAGTCCCGAGATGCCGGCACCTAGAACAACGATGTTTCTATGCTTCACGGATAGATACCTAGCACCATTGCAGAAACGAGTTGGACACCCGCTACCGCACCAGCGATATAGGGAAACGCAATTGATAGCCGGTAGAGCTTGCGGCCGGTTTCAGGCACTGGATTTCTGAAAATGGAAACTGTGAGGTATCCGGCGATAACGAAGTTCACAATCGCAACTGGAATATTCACCATGGCAAAAAGCCCTGTTGAAATCAGCCAAAAAATACCAACCCAGTAAGCGCTGCCTTTGGTGCCAAGCCAAACAGCTGTGGTCTTGATGCCAACGTAGCTATCTTGCGGAATGTCCTGCACGGCATCGAAAGTGTGCTTTGCCATCGACCAAACCATTAGACCAATTGCTGCAAACCAGATTGGCTCGTTGCCAAAAGCCAGTGGTATGAACACCAGCGGAAAGGCGTAGTCGGTGTTTGAGACAGAATCCCAAACCGGACGAGCTTTGAATCTAAATGGCGGGGATGAGTAGAAGTAGAAGAAAAGCGAGTAGGCCAGGATCCACCCCATCGCCGCGATCGGAACTGTGAAGGCAAAGTAAATCAAAAATGGAATGTTGGTTAGTGCTACCCCAATAAAGATGGGTCTAACTTCTGAGGGGCTGATCTTGGCACCCTCCATACCGCCCTTTCGGGCGTTGATGTTGTCAGTTTCCTGATCGAAGATGTCGTTGATGCCGTAAATCAAAAGGTTGAAGGGAAAAGTCACCCAGATTAGAAATGGGATGATGTCCCATCTCCATAGGTCTCCGCCTAGCCACATCGCCATCACGGTGGTTCCTATGGTGTTTACCCATAGAACAGGCCGAGAGATTTCAATCAGGCGCTTGAGCATAGTTCCAAGCTTAGAGGGGCACTAAAGGAGCTTAAAACCAGACAAAAAGCTGGCTTAGACTGAACTCAATCACATAAACACCTATCACTAGGAGCGAAAATGGCTGAGCTAAAAAAACTTGAGACTGGCGACAAAGCTCCTGATTTCACGCTGACAAACCATGACGGCACCAAGGTCAAGCTCTCTAGCTTCAAGGGCCAGAAGGTTATCGTGTATTTCTTCCCAGCAGCTCTAACTCCTGGATGCACCAAAGAAGCTGAGGATTTCAATTCCAACCTCAAAGCCCTGAACAAGGCCGGCTACGAAGTTCTTGGCATCTCCCCTGACACCCAAGCCAAGATGGCCAAGTTCCAGGTTGCCCACAAGCTCAAGTTCGCTCTTTTGGCCGATGAGGACCTAGCCGTTCACAAAAAGTATGGCGCCTATGGAACCAAGAGCATGTACGGCAGAACCTACGAAGGTGTCCTTCGATCAACGTTTGTAGTTGATGAAAAAGGAAAGCTTGAGTTAGCCCTATACAACGTCAAGGCAACCGGTCACGTAGATAGCCTGCGCAAGCAGCTTGGAATCTAAAACTTCAGTTTTTAACTGAGCGCGCCGTCGTTTTCCCTATTGGTGTCGGCAATAAATTTCTTGTTGAAAAGCAAAATCGCGACCACAGCTGAAAGTGCTGCAAGGAATATTCCAATGTTTCTGTTGCTGCCCGCTTCAGCAAGCGCGCCGGCTCCAACTACACCTTGAAGAAGCTGCCAGAAAAATGCAGCACTTCTGGCCCAGCGTTTTCCTTGCAAAATTCCACGTGAAAAATGCAACACCCAAGCAACGGCTCCGGCAGCTAAAACAATCAGGAAAATTTCAGCGTAAATGTTTAGCACGTTTCCGGACAAAAATTCAAGTAAAAGTGCGAAAAAAACTAAGGAAATTATCAGGGCCTCAATAAACAACAGTGAAACTACAAGTTTTACTAATTGGGGGGCTTGGCTAAAGGCTTTCATGAGTCCTTACAAAGTTGGGTATTTACAAAAGGCTAAGGCTATGGAATTATATGAATAGAACATGTGTCGTGCTTCAAGCGTAAATCACAAGATTCGCACCAAACCATAAAGTTTGAAGATTTCTCAGTGCCCGTCGTATTGGCTCAAAGAGCCAAGAATAAGGATAAAAGCATATGGATATGCAGTGGCTAAATCAGGCCCGTTGCCTCAACGAAGACCCAGAACTGTTCTTTCCGGTTGGAAACACCGGTCCTGCGGTTGACCAGATCGAGCAAGCTAAAGCTGTTTGCCGCGAATGCAACGTGACCAGCCAGTGCCTTGAGTATGCAATCAAGGAAAACCAGGACACCGGAGTTTGGGGTGGACTAAGTGAAGACGAGCGCAAGTCACTAAAGCGCAAGTACGCCAGGGCTCGCAGAGCCAGCTAATTCCTTTTGTGCCTCATTTATAGAGGTATGTTTATGGCCACCTTGGTGCCACCCTCTTTTGGAGAAAACCAGCTGATTTTTCCGCGAAGCTCTCCCTCAATCAAAGTCTTGATGATCTGAGTTCCAAGGCCTGTCCCAATCGAATCTTTTTTGAGACCTACACCGTTGTCCTCAACCTCTATCGATAGTTGCTTGGCGGTTCGTTTGGCGTTCAAGGAAATCAATCCTCCACGGGAACCGAGTCCATGGGTCGCAGCATTTGTGACTAGCTCGGTTAGCGCAACAGCCAGCGGGGTAGCCTGATCGCTGTTTAGCTTTCCAAATTTGCCATCGATTCGAAGCTTTAGGGTTTTTGAGTTTTCCGAAGCTAACTCGCCGACAAGTCTCATGCTGTCTGCAAAGACTTCATCGAAGTTCACTTCTTCGGTGAACCCCTCGGCCAGAGTGTTGTGAACAAGTGCAATTGCTGAGACCCGTCGAATGGCTTGCTCAAGAGCGTCCTTAACCTCTGGGTTATCGGATCTTCTGGTTTGAATGCGCATCACCGAGGCTACCGTTTGCAGGTTGTTTTTTACCCGGTGGTGAATCTCCCGAATAATGGCATCTTTAGTAAGTAGCTCTTGTTCTTGACGACGAAGCTCAGTGATTTCTCGACACAAAACAATAGCTCCAGTTCGAGCTCCTTTTTTGAGTAGCGGAATTGCTCGAATAGAAAGTGTCAAATTAGTTGATTCAAGGTCCGCTCGCCAGGGGGCTTTACCAGTTAGAACTAAGGGCAGCGACTCGTCAACGGTTGATTGCTTTTTCACAATCTTGGTTGCAGCTTCCGCTAGCGACTTTCCTTCGAGCTCGCCTGCTATTCCAAGGCGATTGAATGCAGATAGTCCATTAGGACTTGCGAAGGTGACAATTCCTTCGACATCAAGGCGAAGCAGTCCGTCGTTGGCACGAGGTGCTCCACGCCTTGGGCCGGTTGGAGTTGAAAAGTCAGGAAAGCTTCCTTCGGCGATCATGCCAAGTAATTCATTGCCACAGTTCACGTAGTTGATATGTAGCTTGTTTGGAGTCCTGCTATCGGCAATGTTGGTGTGACGAGTGATCAGAGCTATCGGCGCACCTGTCTCATTTGAATTTGATCCTCGGCGAACGGGTATCGCACTTAGTTTGGTCGGAAGCCCAGCTGTGGAATCGGAAGTCTTCAAGATTGCAAGCTCACCGGATTCGAAGGCTTGCTTGGCAAGAGCCAGCCACTCCTTCTTTATGGTTTCCCCTGTTATGTCTCGAAAGAAAATGGTCGCTGCACTGGAAGGCCTAGCGTGACCAACGGCGATAAAGTCTCCCTGCTTGGAAGGAACCCAGAGAACTAAGTCTGCAAAAAGAAGGTCTGCTACCAGCTGCCACTCCGAGAGCAACAAAGTCAACCATTCGATGTTGGCTTTGTTTGGCTCGCCATGTTTGGCAATTAGCTCGGAAAGGGTCGACACTCACCCAAGTTTAGCCACCCTTGAATCAAGCGTTCCCTTGCGGCCTAGAAGCTCAGCTCGAACATAGCCAGTGAGGGCTTGCCTGAAAGAACCAGAGCGAGATAAAGAAGTGGCTGGAACTCCTGTGCGAACCGCTTGGTCAATATGTTGCGGGTCGTCCGGAAGATAGGCCTTGGGCTCTAAAGTACTTAGCCGTTGAAGAGTGATGGCAATTTCTCTTCGTGCCGAAGCTATCACCGAGTTTCTCATCCTGTTGATTACTAAATCCAGAGGGTGGTTACCGACAGTAATCAAGCTTTCAATCCCAAGCAATCGGAAAATACCAATTGGATCGGCTAGGCAAACCACTATCTTTCGATCAGCCAGGGAGATGATGGTGTTTGTTAGCTCTTCTTGCGGGCCACTTCCTTCAGAATTCAAACTTCCAAGATCGATAACGGTGAATTCGTAGCAAAGGCGTGCAGTATCCAACAAGTTTGCTATAGCAACTTGGTCAATGGGTTGCCTTGGGAAGTTTTGACTTCCGGGCATAATCCGCAAAGTGGATTTTTGGAATTGGAAGCTCAATCGCTCAAGCTGATCAAGGTCAAATCTTTGTTGACCAGCTATTCTGAGGGCAGCCTGAAGGCCGGCTGGCTGCTGCGTCAAAACAAAATGATTAGCAACCGCTGGCCCCCTAATGTCACCATCAATCAGCAGCACTCTGGCTTTCTCAGCTGCTAGCTCAAGAGCGATGTTTATGGCGACTGTGGTCTTGCCTGTTGAACCATGTGGACTCGTCACGGCTATAACCACTGGGGAAGAGCTAACTTTAGGCGAAACCCTGGAGCTTATCGATCTTGCAATTCGATCAAGCATTTAGTTTCCGACACTGACACTTGAAGCCGTCAAAGCTATAGCGTCTCGATTGGCTATGGCACGAAGTATCGACTGGACTGAAGAAAGTGGAACCCTCAGTTCCACGGACTTCGCCGCAGATGCGAAGCTTCCTTCTGGCTCGCGGACTTGAACCACTTCAACATCGACAGCTGCGATGGTCGGTTCACCAAAGCTCTGGTAGTCAAGGGCTGGGCTTGCCCAGACCGCAACTTTAGCGCCTGGGGTTATCGCACTGCTTATTTCAACCGATGGGGTAAGCACGATATTTGAATAATCATCGAGTTGCTGGGTTGTGAGAGCGGAAATTGGAATTACCTCTCCGGCAGAAATAGTCCTGGTTAGATAGGCCCCCGCGGGGAGCTGGCCTTTCCGAAGATACTGACTCCCTAGTGAAAACAACGCCAATTCGGTTGATTCGAGGCTTTGCTCGATAAGTGCCGTGCCGGAGGCTAAGTCGCTGTTGGTCACTAGATAGACCTCCGTTATTTTTGAGGTTTCTATTACATACCAGGCACCAACTACTGAGCCAACAACTACTACTGCTGATAAAAGCAATTGAATTGGACTTTTTCTAAACGACTTGTTTCCATTCATTGTTCCTCCACTACACAGGTCTCAAATTATTGCCAAGGCCCAACCAGCGTGCAGAAAGTTATTCACACTCTGAGCTCTATAGAGCTAAGAGCTGCAATCGGGATTGCTGGATTTTGAAGGAAATCGGTGAAGAGAAATCCGCGTGAAATTCCAATAAGCCTCAGCTGCTGGGGCTGGGTTCTTGTTTCCAAGTAACTGATTTTTACTAACGTGGGAAATTGCCTGTTGGCTAAAAACTCTCCGATTGCCTTTCGGGTGTATTCCAAGCTTTTTGTTTCCAGACCGATTTGGCTCTCAAACTGAACGCTTCGAATGATGCTTTTTCTAAATACACCCAATGTCTTCTCGTCTTCCAGGTTTCCAGCTAAGAGGTCTCTTCCGAGAGTTGGGCTGGTTAGCTCCCTGTTACTGCCATCAAGAAGCTGAACCCGAACCAGGTTGCAGTTGGTGATTTTGGAGCGTAGATCACTAAAAGAATTTTCTTGTAATTCCATTGCTGTTATCGAATTCATGGGGAGATTTTGCATCAAAAACGAATCAAATTTGAATCTTTTCCACAGCTTTGCACCTGCGTACATAACCCCGAATAAAGGTTCTATTCTCAAACAATCTCAATTGGGGGATTTCAAATTGAAAGGGGTACCATGCGAAGGCAAATTGTAAGGATAGAAGGTTCCATCCATTCACGGGGTTTTGAGAGCCAAAGACATTTAGAGTTTGGCCCGGATATACCCAGGGCCGAACCGCTAAAGACCCCGAATGTATATTTAGCCAGCATGGCTAGAGCAATTCATGAAGTGCTGGCAGGTGTTAGATCAGTCGAACAGCTATCCAGAGTTGTAAGTGAGCAAGTCTACGAACTGCTGCGGTCAAGGGCAGCAACAGGTGCGCAAGCAAGGTTGAAAGCTGGCAGGAAACCGGTGATTCAACCTACCGATGTTCTGAAAGTTCGATACCAATCCCCCGCAGAGGACGTTATTGAATCGGTAGTTTTGCTTTCTAATAGGCAACGGGCAAAGGCAGTGACAATAAGGCTGGAGAGTCAAAACGGTAGCTGGAGAGCTACCAACATCGGCTTTCTCTAATCCTTGAAGAAGGAGCTGCCCTTTTCCTGTTTTCCAGCAGCCTTACGATTTGCCTGCTCTTGTTTTCTGGCAGCAGCTCGATTGACCGGAGCTTGGTTTATTACCGGCTTGGCGTCATCTGCTGGTGCTCCAGGAGCGCTGTAGGTCAGATTGCCCTGCGGTTTAATCTGATCAACCGGTGACTGGTCCAGCTTTACCTCTACGTTGAATAGGTAAGTGATGGCCTCCTCACGGATTGCCCCCATCATCTGCTGGAACATTACAAAACCTTCGCGCTGGTACTCAACAAGTGGGTCACGTTGAGCCATGGCACGAAGACCAATTCCCTCTTGGAGGTAATCCATCTCGTAGAGGTGATCTCTCCACTTGCGATCAATCACAGACAAAACAACTCGTCTTTCAAGCTCGCGCATCGCATCAACGCCTAGTGACTCTGTTCTTCTGGCGTACTGAATCTTGGCATCGCTGATTATTTCGTTTGCCAGGAATGAAGCG